>JBMOIK010000106.1:0-11001 GCA_049317365.1 Rectinemataceae bacterium
GTGGGATTCGTTGGACAGGCGTGCGGACAGGCGGCGCTCGAGGGGGGGGAGGCGTTCGTCGCCCGGCGAGATTTCCTCCAGCTCGGCGTAGCTGAGGGAGGCTTCTGCGGTTTGACCCTTGTCGAGTGCTTCCCGGAGCGAGCCGAGGCTTGCGTTGAAGCGCTGGCTCGTCGCCCGTAGTGTCACGAGGTTGTTCTCGACCATGGGAGAGGCAATGCTAATCAGAACAAAGAGCAGCAAGGCGATGACGAGGGCTGGCAGGATGGCCGAGTCGACCGGAGTTTCCTGGTCGCCCTTAAGCGTAATAAGGGCAAGCACAGCTGCGATCAGCTGTGCAGGGGCTATCCAGGCGATGAGGAGCTTCGCCGCTGAGAAGAGTTCCCAGCCAGAGGCAAGGCTTGGGATGATTTCAGTGGCTGAGTGGGTGAAGAAGGCCCAGGAAAAGGCGGATGCGAAGAGGAGGATGTCGGTGGCCAGGAAGGCCACGACAATCCGACGTCCAGGTTTCATATCCTTCGCCTCGGGGCCAGGAGGAGGCCGATACAGGCAAGGAGCACCCCTGCCATGGTTTCGGCAGCCGCGATCGTGAGGACGGGGCCGAAGGAGAGTCCGAGTGGTTTCAGCAGGCCCTCGAGCATGCTTCCGATGTGGTACTTCAGGAACATCGAATCTGCGGCAATGGTCAGTGCGGAGAACAGCAGGGAAACCATGAAGCTAGAGATTGGTTGGCTGGCGAGGAGGCCCATGCAGGCAAATCCAGCCGCAAAGATGATGAGCCCAGCCATGCGCACGATCCCGGAGCCCAGACTATCGCTCCGCACGTCAAAGAGGGGGATGCTGACAGTGGAAAGGTAGGCGGCGAAGGGCAGGGATGGCGGTTTCGTCGGCCTTACGAGGCTCCAGGTCGCGCCAGCGGCCCTGACCTCGCCGCGCAGGGCGTCGTAGGGAGCTGAAGCTGTGTAGGAAAGCCTCGGGAAGGCTTCCCCGAAATCTGCTGTCGTCAAACCCGTCGCGGTCTTGTTTTCGAGCCTTTCCACAAGAGCCACGGCCCTTCCCACTTCCACCGCTTGGTTGATGACGGGGCGTGGAGGGCTAGGGGAGCCCTTCTCGATGACAAATCGACCCGCCACGACTCCCCCCGCTCCCAAAAGGCTGCCGAAAATTACTGTCGCTGCCACGGCGATGATCCTGTTGGCGCCGCTTCCGGCGAAGGACAGGAGGCAGGGGCCGACCAGGAGCACCAGGGCCAGAGGAAGGAGCCGCTGGGTTTCACTAAGGAGGGCCATGGCGAAGGATTTTCCGTCGGGACTCTCAAGGGTCGACATAAAGGCCCCCGCGGAGGCGAGCACCGCAAGGAGCACGAGGAGCTCGGCCGCCATAGCGGCGGCAAGGACAGGCCAGCGTTTCATCTGCCTCCATTATCGGAGAAGTTCCCGGCGGGGAGAGGCCAGAGCTGCGTCTTCAAGGCAACTTGAAGATCTTTCGGAGGATCTCGCGGTTCCTCGGGTTGTCCGTAGTGCCCCCCTCGCTCGAATAGGCGTAATCTATCCGCTCGCGGTAAATGTCCACGATACGGTGGCGGACGATCTTCATCGTCGAGTTCACCGTGCCATCCTGGTCTGACCAGGTTTCCGGCATGATGTGGAAGGCCCTGGGAATCCAGAAGGGCTGGACCTTGATGGCCTTCGGGTCGTTCCTGAACTTGAAGAATTCCTTCTGCAAGGCGGCGACCAAGGCAGCGGCATCTTTGATGCCTCGCTCGGAAAGCAGACGCTTGACGCGGGACTCGTCGAGCGTGACGAAGGCGCTCACGTATTTCTTCTGGTCGCACCAGACCATGATCTGGTCGATCAGGTCGGTCGAGAAGGTCACCGCCTCCTCTATTTCCTCAGGACTGGACTTTTCCCCGTCCTCGGCGATGAGGAGGGCCTTTTCCCGGCCCACCACCACGAGGAATCCATCCTCGTCCCAGCGTGCCCGGTCGCCGGTCCAGAGCCAGCCCTCACGGAGTGCGGCCGCCGTCGCCTCCGGGTTCTTCCAGTAGCCCTTCATCACATTGTCGCCGCGGATGACGATCTCGCCAGTCTCCCCGGGCCCGACCAGGCTGCCGTCGGCTTTGCGCAGCGTGCACTCGAGATTGGGCAGGATTGTCCCCGAGCTTCCGTACTTATGCTTTGCCGGCGTGTTGGAGGAGATGATCGGCGCAGCCTCGGTCAGGCCGTAGCCCTGATAGACAGGCATGCCGAAGGCTGCGAAAAACTCCTGCTGCTTTACGTCCAGGAGGGCGCCGCCTCCAACGCAGTAGCGGATGTCCGAACCGAAGACCTTCTTCTTTACGGCGCCGAAGATGATGGTCTTGGCGAACCACCAGGGCAGGAAACTGGCTGCCCGAACCGCGAAGGGGGGCTTGGAAAAGCCGTTCCCGTTGAAGGCAATGCCCGCCTCGATGCCTGACTTGAAGATCTTCTCGATGAGTCCGCCCTTTTCTTCCACGCCGGCGATGATCTTTTTCATGAAGTTGCCAGAGAGGGCCGGGACGGTGAAGAGGAGATGGGGCCGGGTCTCAAGCAAGTTGATGGGGATGTTGCGCAGCGTCGCTATGCCGCCGCCCCTGGCATCCACAAACCACAGTTCCATGGCAATGAGGAGCGAGGTGTAGAGCCCGCAGGTGTGCGCGAAGGAGTGGTCCACCGGCAATACAAGAAGGGTACGCCAGCCATTGGGAATGCCGAAATGGACGACAGCGTCGTGGCAGTTGCTCCAGTAATTGAGATGGGTGAGGATGATGCCCTTGGGATTGCCTGTAGTCCCCGAGGTGTAGCTGATGGTCACCGGGTCGGCTTCGGAAGCTCCCGACATGCGCGCTGCAAGCTCCCGGGCTACGGGACCGGTTTCATCCTTCAGAAGGCGATTCCCCTCCTCGAGCATGGCTGCAAAAGCGATGACGCGCTCTGCGGCGATGCCTCCTGAGGTGGCCAGGGCCTGGGCGGTTTCGAGGTCGTCGTCGAGGTAGCCGATGAAGAGGGATGCATCCTTGGCCAGACCAAGCGATCCCAGAACCTTCTCGAGCTGGTTGTGGGTCGTGAAAATGGCCTTCGAGCCGGAGTGCTCGAGGCGGAAGGGAATTTCCTCTTTCAGCAGCTTGATGGAGAGGGGAACCGAGATGCAGCCAGCCGAAAGCAGCCCGAATTCGGCGACGATCCACTCGGGGCAGCCCTCGGCCAGGATGGCAGTCCTGTCGCCCTTCATGAAGCCCCGTGCGATCAGCCAGGCTCCGAGCGCCTTGGCCTGGCTCGCCGCTTCCTGATAGGAGAGGGCTTTGTAGCCGGAATCAGACTTCTTCAGGGCATAGGGCGCTCCTCCAAAGGTCTTTGCCGCTTCGTCGAGCATTCTGATCACAGTTCGCTGCATCGGTCCTCCATGAAAATCCCGCGGCCGGTCGCTTCGAAGTTGTCTCCCCGAGGCCGCTGGGCGCAGTTGCTCAAGCTACCACGGGGGCTGGGGAGGGTAAAGCGAGAACCCCGCCTTCGATTGCTTCCCTGCCCCCGGGTGCCGCACCACCTTGACTGCGGCGCTCGCGTGGATAATGCTCTAGGCACGATGAGCGACTATCTCGATCCGAACAACGAAGAGTTGCTCAAGGACTTCTTCTCCGAGGCATTGGCCCAGGTGGAAAGCCTTGAGCAGAACATACTCGTCCTCGAAAACGACGCAGCCAACAAGGATGCCGTCGATGAGATATTCAGGGCTGCCCATACCCTGAAGGGCGGCGCAGGCACGGTCGAGATGACCGAACTTACGCAGTTCACCCACCTCGTGGAGGATGTCCTCGACGGTATCCGTTCGGGCAAGGCAGCCGTCGACGAGACAAGCATCGATGTGCTCCTGGCCTCCATCGATGTCATCAAGGCTATGCTCGACGCCCGCCAGCAGGGCCAGGTCTACGACGACAATATCGATGAGGTGAAGGCCAACCTCGCCCATCTCCTGCCTGAAGGTTCTTCGACCCACGGGAAGGCCAAGGCTGCCGCCCCCGCCGCACAAGCCCCTCAGCCAGCCACGACCGCTGCCCCCGCGCCACGGGCTACGAAAGAGGCGGCAGCCGCAGTCGCTTCCGGCCTCTCCGAGTACGAGATCCTCGAACTCAGGGAAGCAGCCGGTTCGGACCGCAGGATCTGGAAGCTTTCCCTTTCCTTCAACCCCGACAACCTCATGAACACCGTCTCAGCCATCCACGCCTTCGCAGCCCTTCGCGACCTCGGCTCGGTGCTCAAGACGGTGCCTGATTTCGAGAAGCTCTACGAAGACGCCTTCTACCCTGTGGTCGAGTACTTCATCGCCTCAGATAGGGATGAGGCCTCGATTCGGAAGAAAGCCCTCATTCCCGAGGTTGTCGACTCGGTGGAAGTGATTGAAGTCAATCTCGGCCCTGTAGACTCCATCGCGCCTCCTGCGCCAGAAAAGCTTGCCCCGAAGCCCGCAGCCCCCGCGCCAGTCCATGCCCCTGGGCCCACGGCAGTTCCAGTCGCGTCCGCCCCGGCCGCTGCTGCTTCCGCGCGTGCCGCCGCCCCTCAGGCCGCAGCGGCGGAACCGCCCGAGCAGGAAGAACCGCTTTCGTCCCTCGCCGCAGACAAGCACGAGGACGAGGACGGAGTCCACAAGGAAGCACACCCCGACGCGCACCCCGATGCGAAGAAGTCCTCGGGCAACCAGGGCTCCATCCTCCGTGTCGACAGCCGCCGCATCGACAACCTCCTCAACCTCGTTTCGGAGACGGTCATCAACAAGGCCACCTTCAACCAGATCTCCTCGCGTTTCGGCGAGCTCATGACCCAGATCCAGACCTCGCAGGGGCACTTCCGCGAGGGCCTGAAGGAGCTCTTCGACGATCTGCCCGCCATGCTCGAATCGATCAACTCAGGCAAATCGGCCAAGGAGATCAAGAAGGAGATCGTCGAGAAGTACGGGGTGCTGTTCAGCACCTTCGATGGCTTCGAGGGCAACCTCAAGAACGATGTCACGAAGTTCCGCTCGACCGCGCAGAACCTCGGCCGCATAACCGGCGAGCTCCAGGAAGCCGTCATGAAGATCCGCATGGTGCCCATCACCCAGATCTTCAGCCGCTTTCCCCGCCTCGTACGCAACCTGTCCAAGAGCCTCCAGAAAAAGGTCAACCTCGTCATCGAGGGCGAGGATACCGAACTCGACAAGTCCGTCATCGAGGACCTCCTCGACCCCCTGATGCACTCGGTGCGCAACGGCCTCGACCACGGCATAGAGATGCCCGACGTCCGCCGGGCCGCAGGCAAACCCGAGGATGGCACGATCCTGCTCAAGGCCTCCAACGAAGGCAACATGATCATCATCGAGATCGCAGACGACGGCAAGGGCATCGATCTCGAGGCTGTCCGCGAGAAGGCGGTCGAGCGCGGACTGGTGCACCCCAGCAAGGTCCTCACCGAGGTCGAGGCCTTCAACCTCATCTTCGACGCCGGCTTCTCCACCGCCAAGTCCATCACGAACATCTCGGGTCGCGGTGTCGGTCTCGATGTCGTCAAGCGCCAGATCGAGAAGCTCAACGGCACGGTATCGGTCTCCAGCCAGAAGGGAAAGGGCAGCAAATTCACCATCAAGCTGCCCCTCACCCTGGCCATAATCCAGGGCCTCCTGGTGCGAGTCGGCAAGGAAACCTATTCCATACCAATTACGAGTGTCATCGAGAGCCACCGCATCAAGATCGCCGACATCAGGATGATCGACAACTACGAGGTCTTCAACATCCGCAACGATGTGACCGCCCTCCTCAGGCTGAACAGGCTGTTCCGCATCCAGACCGACGAGCAGAAGGAGACGGCCTTCATCGTCGTGGTAGGCACCGCCGACAAGCGTGTGGGGCTGATGGTGGATTCGCTGATCGGCGAGGAGGACGTCGTCATCAAGCCCCTCCGCGACCAGTTTGTCATCTCTCCGGGAATCGCGGGTGCCTCGATCCTCGGCGATGGATCGGTGTGCCTCATCATCGATGTAAGCCAGCTCCTCGAGCTTGGCCAGAAACGCGAACTCGAGGAGCGCAGGCGCCTCGAGGGAGCCATCCGATAGCCGATATCCCGGCGCATCGTCACGAATCCAGCGGAGCGTCAAGAATCTAGCGAAGTGTTTGGCAGGGAGAAAAAGCATGGCGCAGACTGAGACAGCGACCCAGTCAGCCGAGGCCAGGAAGACCTCAGGCGACAAGATAGACTTCAAGATGATCACCTTCTCCCTCGCGGGAAAGGAGTACGGGATCGACATCATGAGCGTGAAGGAGATCGCCAAGGCTGGCCGCTTCACCTATGTTCCGAACGCCGCTCCCTTTGTCCGGGGCGTCTACAACCTCCGCGGCGACATCATCTCCGTCATAGACCTCCGCACCTTTTTCCATCTCCCCGCAGAGCGCAAGGAGGAGGACGCCCTCGAAAGCCTCCTCATCCTCCGCATCGACGAGCATGTCTTCGGAGTCATCGTCGACGGAATCGACAAGGTCGTCGCCATCTCCTCTGCAGGCATCCAGCCGCCCCATCCCATCTTCGGCGACATCAACGTCAAGTTCATCAAGGGCATCGTGGAAAACAGCGGGAAGCTCTACATCATCCTCGATGCTGCGATGATCTTCGCGCCTTCGAAGGCTGCCGAGGAGGCTGCGCACCCCGAAAAGCCCAAGGTCGTGCCCCCTGTCCTGGTCGAGCCTGCACGGGAAGAGCGCACCGCCCCCCTGGCCCAGGCCGGTGAGGATGTCAGCGCCTCCTTCGTTCGCGAGAGCCTCGCCGCACTCAAGGGCTTCCACATCACGGGCCTCAACGAGCTCTGGTTCCAGCGCCGCTACTCCGAATGGAGGGTCATCCGCAAGAACGATGTCCAGATCCGGGAGCCCAGCGACGCGGAGACCTTCCTCGAGGACTTCTGGTCGCCCAGCAGCGGCATGCTCCTGACCCCTGATTTCGCCGACAGTCTCGAGCGCATCCTGCCAGGCAACGAGAGCAAAAACCTAAATGTCTGGAACCCGGGCTGCGGCAAGGGCTACGAGACCTGGTCGCTGGCTGTCATCCTGAGGCGTCGCTACCCCGACTCTCGGGTCAAGATCTGGGCCAACGATTCCGACCTCCTCGCCATCTCCATGGCCCCGAACATGGTGTTTCCCGACAAAGTCCCTGATTACTACGCCGAGTACATGACTACGGGGCGGAATGGGCAGACCTTCATCCAGCATATCCGCGACTCGATCTTCTTCGAGTTCCACGACATACTGAACACGAATTCCCTGCCTCCCCTCGACATCGTCGTGTGCCGTGACCTCCTGTCCCTCCTTTCGCCAGTTGACCAAAGACGTCTTTTGGATGATTTTAGCGATAAACTGAAGCCTGCTGGCATTTTGGTTCTCGGATCCAACGAGGTTCCGGGCTCTGGATGGCTGTCCATGGGTTCAGGGGCCGTTTCGGCCTTTCGCAAGGAATGACCTGCCGGAAGCGGCCAACCCTGAGGAGCATGTCATGAGAGTCGAATACATCAATCCTTTCGTGGAATCCGCCTTCAATATCCTCAAGGAAGTCCTTGCCAGCGATGTGCATCGGGGTGAACTGTACCTCAAGTCGACCGCCACTCCGGTCATGGGTGTGGCTGCCATCGTCGGCCTGGCCGGTGACGTCGAGGGGCGCGTTCTCTTCGACATGGACAAGCCGACTGCCCTCAAGATCGCGAGTGCAATGAACGGAGAGGAACTGAACTCCCTCGATGAGCTGGTGCGTGCGACCATCACCGAACTGGCCAACATGATCACCGCCCAGGCTGTCACCAAGCTCCACGACCTCGGTTTCAAGTTCGACCTCACCCCCCCCGCCATCTTCACCGGGGAGAACATGGAGATCCACGACTCCGACGTCGAAGCACTCATCGTGCCAATGGAGACTGCCTGTGGGAAGATAGAGATAAATGTCGCCATCCGCGAGCGCGCCTGACGCAGAATCCCGGGCAGAGCCCTGTGCAACGCACATCAAGCGGGCCGCGGCTTGACGAGAACCAAGCGGCCAAGCTATAAACGGAGCGTTGGGTTGCCGGTCAATGCCGGCGCTGCATTTCCGGGCGGTTAGCTCAGTTGGTTAGAGCACCAGTATGACACGCTGGGGGTCACAAGTTCGACTCTTGTATCGCCCAAAAAAAGCAACCTGTCCGCGAGGGCGGGTCTTTTTTTGTCCCAGGGCATGCCGCCTTGGTCTTTTCCCCCAAGCCCCGACCAGCGAGTTGCCCCGGTTCGAACACACCCCCGCAGGGCAGGTCTCCCCGACTTGATCGCCCTGGATGGCCCCTCGGCGTTCGTGCTCAGGAGCTTCGTTCCGAAGGAGCGGAAACCGGGTCTGTCCGGGGCGTGTTCATAACAATTGCTTCGAATTCTTCCTGCCTTCAGGATGTTCCAGCGGCATCCATGACTCCATGTGTTTTTCCTCCGGCGGCTCTCCTTCGTTCGAAGCGTGTCGTCCGGGGAATCCCGGATCTGCCGCGATCCAGTGGCCTTCCCCGGCCCATTCGGGGGTGTGAACCCCAATAAAGTCCCAGTTTTTCCACAATTCCATGCTCTTCTGGGACATGGCATGGGACTACTGGCTTCCAGAGGATTGACTCTCCCCGACGAAAAAGTAAAATATGTACCATTCCACGCAACTTCGGAGGAAGTGCTATGACAGCCGTTCTAAGATTGGCTTTCGCCGCCCTCATCGGCGCCGTCGGCCTGCCGCTATTCGCAAGCGAAGCGGATTTGGTAGTTCCACAGATCACGGGAGATTCCTTCAGCCTGCTGGTGGCTGGCCTGGTCATCTGCGCGCTGGGCCTGGTATTCGGCCTGGTCCAGTTCATCCAGGTCAAGGGCTACAAGGTCCATGAGTCGATGCGTGCGGTCGGAGAGAAGATCTTCGGCACCTGCAAGGCCTACCTGATCCAGCAGGGCAAGTTCCTCATTGTCCTCGAGGTCTTCATCGCCCTCTGCCTCGTGTTCTACTTCGGCTTCCTGAAGGCCGAGCCGGCGGGCAACGTCGTCATCATCCTCCTCTTCTCCATCGTCGGCATCCTGGGCTCCTATGGAGTAGCCTGGTACGGCATCCGGATGAACACCTTCGCCAACGCCCGCACGGCCTTCGCCTCTCTCGAGGGCAAGCGCCTGCCCGTGCTCAACATCCCCCTCCAGTCGGGAATGTCGATCGGCGTCATGCTCGTCTCCATCGAACTCATCGTAATGCTCTTCATCCTCATGTACCTCCCCGGAAACATCGCCGGCTACTGCTTCCTCGGCTTCGCCATCGGCGAGTCCCTGGGCGCCTCGGCCCTCCGCGTCGCGGGCGGCATCTTCACGAAGATCGCCGACATCGGCTCCGACCTCATGAAGATCGTCTTCAAGGTCGAAGAGGACGATCCGCGCAACCCGGGCGTCATCGCCGACTGCACCGGCGACAACGCCGGCGACTCGGTCGGACCCACCGCCGACGGCTTCGAGACCTACGGCGTCACGGGCGTGGCCCTCATCACCTTCATCCTCCTCGGCGTGGCTGACTCCACCAACCAGATCCAGCTCCTCACCTGGATCTTCGTGATGCGCGTCCTCATGATCATCACCTCGGTCGCCTCGTACTGGATCAACGGCGCCATCACCAAGGTCGTCTACGGCAAACAGACCCACATGGACTTCGAGAGGCCGCTGACCAACCTGATCTGGATCTCCTCGATCCTCTCAATTGTGATGACCTTCGCCGTGTCCTGGTGGCAGCTCTCGAGCCTCCCCGACAACCTCTGGCTCGTCCTCTCGGTCATCATCAGCTGCGGCACCCTCGGCGCCGCCCTCATCCCCGAGTTCACCAAGATCTTCACGAGCACCAAGAGCGCCCACACCAAGGAAGTCGTCACCGCCTCGCGCGAGGGCGGCGCCTCCCTGACCATCCTCTCCGGCCTCGTGTCGGGCAACTTCTCGGCCTTCTGGATCGGCCTCGTGATCATGGCCCTGATGGCGGTCTCCTACTTCGCCAGCACCTACATCCCAGGCATCATGGTCTACCCCTCCGTCTTCGCCTTCGGCCTCGTGGCCTTCGGCTTCCTCGGCATGGGTCCGGTCACCATCGCGGTCGACTCCTACGGCCCGGTCACCGACAACGCCCAGTCCGTCTACGAACTCTCCCGCATCGAGCAGATCCCCGGCATCGAGAAGGAGATCGAGAAGGACTTCGGCTTCAAGCCCAACTTCACGGTGGCCAAGGAAGCCCTCGAGGAGAACGACGGCGCCGGTAACACCTTCAAGGCGACCGCCAAGCCCGTCCTCATCGGCACGGCCGTGGTCGGCGCGACGACGATGATCTTCTCCCTCATCCTCCTCATCGAGAAGTCCTTCGGCATCGACCCCACGACCATCCTCAACATCCTGAACCCCTACTCCCTCATGGGCTTCATCGCCGGTGGCGCCGTCATCTACTGGTTCTCCGGAGCCTCGATGCAGGCTGTCACGACAGGCGCCTACAGCGCCGTCGAGTTCATCAAGAAGAATTTCAATGTCAATTCCAAGGAAGCGGCCTCCGACAAGGATTCAGAGGAAGTCGTCCGCATCTGCACCGTCTATGCGCAGAAGGGCATGTACAACATCTTCCTCGCCGTCTTCAGCTTCGCCCTCGGCTTTGCCTTCTTCTCCGCCCCCGCGGGCTACGTGGACGGCGGCGACAAGAGCCTTCTCAATCCGATGTCCTTCTTCGTCTTCTACCTCATCGGCATCGCGGTTTTCGGCCTCTTCCAGGCCGTCTTCATGGCCAACGCCGGCGGCTGCTGGGACAACGCCAAGAAGATCGTCGAGACCGACAAGGACCTGAAGGCTGCCGGTGAGGGCAAGGGCTCCGCTCTCCACGATGCGACCGTCATTGGCGACACCGTCGGCGACCCCTTCAAGGATACTTCCTCCGTCGCGATGAACCCAATTATCAAGTTCACCACCCTCTTCGG
>JBMOIK010000107.1:0-11008 GCA_049317365.1 Rectinemataceae bacterium
TGATCAACGTCCTCATCGCGCTGGCGGCCTTCGCCATCCTCGTCGTTGAGCTCTATCCGATCTTCATCACCCTGATCAACGGTTTCCGCAAGGACATCGTCATCCTGAGCGGGCGGCCCTTCGAGTTCTCCCAGCTCACGCTGCGGAGCTACGAGCTCGCCTTCAGGAATCCGGGCTTCGTCCTCGGGCTCAGGAATTCCATCGTGGTCGGCCTCCTCGCGACGGCCATCTCGGTGGCGGTCGGCGCCATGGCCTCCTACGGCATCTCGCGCTACCGTTTCCGCGGCCGGAACATCCTGGCCTACAGCTTCCTGGTCTTCCGCATGCTGCCGCAGATCTCCCTGGTCATCGCCCTGTACTTGATGTTCAAGTCCCTCGGCATCCGCGACACGGTCTTCGGGCTCACGCTTGCGCATACAAGTTTCAACGTGCCCTTCGTGATCTGGCTCCTCCTCCCCTTCTTCACGGCAGTGGACAAGAGCTACGAGGAGGCTGCCATGGTCGATGGCTGCACTCGCTTTGGGGTGTTCCGCCGCGTCTTCCTTCCCATCGTCTCGCCCGGCCTTGTGGTGGGGGCGGTCTTTGCCTTCATCAACAGCTGGAACGAGTTCCTCTACGCCCTCATCCTCACGGGCATCAACGCGAGGACTGCGCCTGTCTCCATCAACAGCCTCATAGGCTCGGACATCCTGACCTGGGGCCAGGTCTGCGCCGGCGGGACCATACTATTGCTGCCGATCTTCATCTTCACCGTCTCGATGCAGCGCTTCCTCATCCGGGGCGTGTCAGCGGGCGGGGTGAAGGGTTGAGGTGGGTAGCATGAGTCGCTGGGAGCTGGCTGCGGTAGGGGAGGGTTTCGAGATCCGCCTCGACGGGAAGACGCTTATAGTACATACGAAGGCACGCCCCTTCCTGGCCCTCGCCCGGGGCGAGGCGAGCTACCGGATGTATCGAGGCAACTTCCGCACGAAGGACCGCCTCTCCGGCTGGATGTCCCTGCCTCTGGCTGAACTTTCGAGCCGGGGCGAGACGGCTGAGATCCTTCTCCGGGGCCAGGGTGGAGCCCTCGTCCGGATTGCGGTGGCTATGGAGAAAGGCGCGAGGCGGGGTCCCGAGGACTCAGGCCGCGCTGGACTGCCGGGCGGAGCCGGAGATGCCGAAAGCCTCGTCCTCGAATTCCTGGAAGGGCCCGAGTGGGCCAACCGCTACAGGCTTTCCCTGGTCACTGAACCGGGCGAGGGCATCTATGGCTGTGGCGAGCAGTTCTCCCGTTTCAACCTGCGGGGGCGGAAGCTGCCCCTGTGGACGAGCGAGCAGGGAGTGGGCCGCAACAAGCTCACCCTCACCACCTGGAAGGCCGACCTGGCCGACGGCGCGGGCGGCACCTGGTGGTGGACCTTCTTTCCCCAGCCGAGTTATGCGACCTCGCGAAGGCTCCGCGTCCACCTCGAGACCGATGCCTGGTCGGAATTCGATTTCCGTGGCAGTGACCGCGCCGTCCTCCTGACGAGGCAGAAACCCCGGAGGCTCGTCTTCGGTTCCGCTGCCGGCATGCAGGATCTCGCCTCGGAAACCGCGCGCTATTTCGGCCTCCAGCCGGAACCGCCCGACTATGTGCACGAGGGAGTAACCCTCGGCATCCAGGGCGGACTCGAGACCTGCACGGCGAAGGCCCAGGCCGCGCGTGAAGCCGGCGTGCCTGTCTCGGCCATCTGGGCCCAGGACTGGGCCGGCGTGCGCCACACGGGCTTCGGGAAGCGGCTTTCCTGGAACTGGGAAGTCGATGAGTCCCTCTATCCTGACCTGAGGCGGGAATGCGCCCAATTAGGAGAAAAGAGGATCGCCTTCCTGGGCTATGTCAACTGCTACTTCGCCTCTGACAAACCGATCTTCGGGGAGCTCGACCGGCTCGGCCTCCTGGTCAGGGATCATTCAGGCAAGAGCTACCGCATGGATGCCGGCGAGTTCGAGGCGGGCATTCCTGACCTGACCAACCCGGCGGCCAGGACCTGGTTCAAGGAGCTGATCAAGAAGAATCTCCTGGGCCTTGGCATGCAGGGATGGATGGCCGACTTCGGCGAGTACCTCCCTGCCGACTGTACGCTCTTTGATGGCAGCCCCGCGGAATACGCCCACAACCTCTGGCCCAGCCTCTGGGCGCGGGTCAACTACGAGGCCATCGAGGAAGCGGGCATGGAGGGGAAGGCGACTTTCTTCATGCGGGCTGGCTACTCGGGTAGCCAGCGCTGGTGCCATCACATGTGGGCGGGAGACCAGAACGTCGATTGGTCGAAGGATGACGGCATTGCTTCCGTGATCCCCGCGGCCCTTTCGCTGGCGATGCTGGGCCATGGCTACCACCACTCGGACATCGGCGGTTACACGACGCTCTTCCACCTGAAGCGGACAAAGGAACTCTTCCTGCGCTGGGCGGAGATGGCGGCCTTCACGATCTGGATGCGGAGCCACGAGGGCAACAGGCCCCAGAGCAACTGGCAATTCGACTCGGACGCCGGGACCCTGGAAGCCCTCGCCCGCATGGGCCGTCTGCGCGTCGCCCTTTCGCCCTATTTCCGCGACCTTGCCCATGAATGCTCGACGCGAGGCACCCCCATCCTCCGGCCCCTCTTTTTTGCGGACGAGGGCGATCCACAGGCCTGGCAGATCCAGGACCAGTTCCTCTGCGGTCCCGACCTCCTTGTCGCCCCAGTGCTGCACAAAGGCGCCACATCACGCCGCGCCCGTATCATCGATGGCAATTGGGTGCACCTGTGGACTGGAGAAGTGGTCTCCGGCAGAGCCTGGGTCGAGGTCGGAGCCCCGCTCGGAAGGCCGGCAGCCTGGTATCGCAGAGGCTCACGCTGGGAGGGCTGCTTCAGGACGGCTTCGCAGGCCTAGAGGCCCCGGAAATCCTCCGGCTCCTCCGCGCCTTGTATTGACCTTTGGTCGGATAGAACTATACTTTCTTCTCCCGTTCACGATCCGTAGGGGTCGGGCTTGGAACGGAAAACCACTGTCTTTGTCCAGGAGGATCTCATGAAAACCATCCGCAGGGCCGCACTCGCGGTCGTCGCCCTATTCGCCATGGGCAGCATGGCCTTTGCCGCAGGCAACCTTATCGTGTACTCGCCGAACTCCGACGGGGAGATCCAGGGCATCCTTACCTACTTCGGCGACAAGAACAACATCAAGGTCAGCCTCCAGTCCATGGGCACGGGCCCCGCACTGTCCAAGCTGAACGCGGAGAAGGCCAACCCCCAATCTGATGTAATGTTCGGCGGCGTCAACATGGGCGTCTACCTGACCAACCTCGACGTCTTCCAGAAGTACGTCGCAAAGAACAACGCCAGCCTTCCGGCGGGCTACCAGAACACGACAGGGTTCTTTACCAATTACCTCCTTTCCGGCAGCAACCTCCTGGTCAACACCGACCTCGAGAAGCAGCTGGGGCTCACTATCACCAGCTATGACGATCTCCTCAATCCGGCCCTCAAGGGCAAGATCGCCTCGGCCAATCCCGCCGACTCCTCCAGCGCCTGGGCCCAGCTCTGCAACATCCTCCTGGTCAAGGGCGGCTACGAGAGTCCCCAGGCCTGGTCCTACGTGGAGTCCCTGATCAAGCAGCTCAGCGGCAAGCTCACCTCCGGTTCCTCGGCGGTCTACAAGGGCGTCTACGCTGGCGAATATGTCGTCGGACTCACCTACGAGGATCCCTCCGTCGCCCTCCTCGCCGATGGCGCGAAAAATGTGCGCGTCGTCTATCCCAAGGAAGGGGCTGTCTGGCTTCCCGCTGCCAGCGCCATCGTCGCCGGTGCCAAGAACATCGACAACGCCAAGCTCTTCATGGACTTCCTCGTCTCCGACGAGTGCCAGAAGATCGTCGCGGGCCTCACCAACAGGACGGTCAATCCCAAGTTCCCCAATACCAACCCCAATCTCCAGCCGATGTCGTCCATCAAGGTCGCCTACGAGGACATCGCCTACACCTCCGCCCACAAGAAGGAGATGC
This sequence comes from Rectinemataceae bacterium, assembly GCA_049317365.1. GTDB lineage: Bacteria > Spirochaetota > Spirochaetia > Treponematales > Rectinemataceae > CAIJMU01. Next base: position 4,010 of record JBMOIK010000107.1, read on the forward strand.
AGAAGAAGTGGTCCGACCTCTGGGCCAAGCTTAACTAGGAAGACATGAATGCCAACCGGGCGGCGAACCCGTCCGGTTTTTTGAGCTCTCCAGAAGTTGAGCATACTGGGGAGGATCGGAGAGACCATGAGCGTCAGCATCAGGATCAGGAACGCCGTCAAGCGCTACGGCCAGATCACGGTCATCCCGGACCTCTCCCTCGACATCAAGGAGGGGGAGTTTTTCACCCTCCTCGGACCCTCGGGCTGTGGCAAGACGACCCTGCTCAGGATGATCGCAGGCTTCAACACGATCGAGGGCGGCGACTTTTTCTTCAATGACCGGCTCATCAACCTTGTGGACCCGAGCAAGCGCAACATCGGCATGGTATTCCAGAATTACGCGATCTTCCCCCACCTCTCGGTCAAACGCAACGTGGCCTTCGGACTCAAGAACCGCAGGTACGCCAAGGACCGCATCGAGAGCGAGACCCTGAAATTCCTGGAGCTCATGAAGATCGCCGAGTTCCGCGACCGCATGCCCGAAAAGCTCTCAGGTGGCCAGCAGCAGCGGGTGGCCCTCGCGCGGGCCTTGGTCATCCAGCCCGATGTCCTGTTGATGGACGAGCCGCTCAGCAACCTCGACGCCAAGCTTCGCGTCGAGATGCGTTTTGCCATCAAGGAGATCCAGCACCGCATCGGCATCACCACCGTCTACGTCACCCACGACCAGGAAGAGGCGATGGCGGTGAGCGACCGCATCGCGGTGATGAAGGACGGGATAATCCAGCACCTCGGCACGCCGAGGGACATCTACCAGAGGCCGGCCAACCTCTTCGTCGCGAGTTTCATCGGACGGACCAACCTCATCGAGGCCCGCATGGAGCCGGAGGGTACGGCCATGAAGCTCCGCTTCCCCGACGGCTATTCGGTTCCCCTCCCCAATGTGCGAGAGGAGTTCCGCAAGGACATGGACGTCCTCGCTTCCATCAGGCCCGAGGAATTCAGGATCGGGGCCGAGGGAGAGCCCGGACTCAGGGCAACCGTGGACAGCGCGGTCTTTCTTGGACCCAATACCCACTATCATGTCCACCTCGACTCGGGGCAGCAGGGCGAGATCATCCAGGAGTCCAGGCTCGACAATGCCATACCCGAGGGCAGCGTGATGCGGCTCGCGCCCAGGCCCGAGATGATCAATGTCTTCACCGCTGACGGCAGCAGGAACATCCTGGCGGGCGTCAGCAACGACGCAATCGGGGCCTGACATGGCGCGAAGGCGGATGTTCGACATCTGGACGGTCCTCTACGTCGCCATCTTCATCGCCTATGCCATCTTCCTCCTCTATCCCATGTTCGCGATCCTCCGCAATTCGGTGGTGGGGGAGGGCGGACGCCTCAGCCTCGAGTGGTTCGCGAAGTTCTTCGGCGCCAAGTACTACTGGCAGACCCTCGTCCACAGCTTCAACGTCACGATCTGGTCGACCATCCTGACATTAGTCATCGGGGTCCCGATGGCCTACTTCTACAACCTCTATGAGATGAGGGGGAAGTCCTTCCTCCAGGTCCTCATAATACTGTGTTCCATGTCCGCGCCCTTCATCGGCGCCTATGCCTGGATCCAGCTCCTGGGCCGCTCGGGCATAATCACTGTCTTCGTCAGGCAGCTAACTGGCCTGGTGATGCCGGACATCTACGGCTTCAATGGCATCCTTTTAGTGCTGACCCTCCAGCTCTTTCCCCTTGTGTTCCTCTATCTCTCGGGGGCACTCAAGAACATCGACAACTCGCTGCTGGAAGCCTCCGACAACCTGGGCTGCTCGGGGGTCGCACGGTTCTTCAAGGTCGTCATCCCCCTGTGCATGCCCACCATCCTCGCGGCCGGCCTGTTGGTGTTCATGCGCGCCTTCGCAGACTTCGGCACGCCCCTCCTCATCGGCGAGGGCTACCGGGTCTTCACCGTCGAGATCTACACGCAGTTCCTCGGCGAGACCGGCACCGACTTCAATTTTGCCGCGGCCATCAGCGTGATCGCCATCCTCATAACCGCAGCCTTCTTCCTCGTCCAGCGCTACCTTTCCAGCCGCTTCGCCTTCACGATGAACGCCCTCCATCCCATCGAGCGCAAGAAGGCCAGGGGGCCCTTCAACGTCTTCATCCACCTTTTCACCTACGGGATTGTGGGGCTTTCCTTCCTGCCCCAGCTCTACATCGTCTACCAGTCCTTCCAGAACACCTCGGGCAAGATCTTCAAGCCCGGCTACTCGTTCGGAAGCTACACTGCCGCCCTCAAGCGGATGGGCGACTCCATCCCCAATACCTTCATCATAGGTGGCATCGCCCTTGTGGCAGTGATCATAATAGGTATCATCATCTCCTACCTCGTGGTTCGGAGGCCCAACCTCGTCACCTCGACCATCGACACCATGTCCATGCTGCCCTATGTCATCCCTGGATCGGTAGTCGGCATCAGCCTCGTGATGGCCTTCAACAAGAAGCCCCTGGTGCTCACCGGCACGGTGGCGATCATGGTCATCGCCCTCTGCATACGCCGCCTGCCCTATACCATCAGGTCCTCGGTGGCAATCCTCCAGCAGATACCCATCACCGTGGAGGAGGCCGCTATCAGCCTCGGCTCCTCGAAGCTCAAGACCTTCTTCGAGATCACGGTGCCGATGATGGGCAACGGGATCATCTCCGGCGCCATCATCAGCTGGGTGACGATCATCACCGAGCTCTCGGCAGCCATCATCCTCTACAACTCGAAGACGGTGACCCTGACCCTCGGAATCTATACCTTCGTGACTCGGGGCAACTATGGTTACGCCGCAGCCCTTGCGACGGTTCTTACAATGCTGACTATCGTATCGCTGGCGATCTTCATGAAGGTGTCGAAGTCGAAGGAGATTACCTTCTAGGGGAGCCTGCCTGATCTGCTGCGGCCGTCTGCCGGAGGGACCCAGGCTGGAGCGGCCAGCTACCCTGGTAGCCGTGGCCGGGACGGCCGGCTACCCTAATAGCCGAGGCCCGAGGAGGCTGAAGATAGTCGCCAGCGCCAGGGCAGCGGGAAGGGCGAAGACCAGCCCGGTCCGGGCCATGTCAGCGATGGAGAAGTATCCTGTCGACCAGGGAAGCACGTTGACCGGACTCGTCGTAACCAGGATGACGGCGAGGTTGGCGGTGAAGGCTGCCGCGAGGGCCGGCAGGCGCGCGTCGATGCCCAGCGTCACCCCGAGTGCCAGGATCAGGGGAACTATGATGGTCCCGGTGAGGGTGTTCGACGAGAAGACCACCTTGACCACGAGCACTCCCACGACCACAGCCGCGATGCGCCAGAAGGGAGAGAGGGAGCCGATGCCTCCCAGGACGAGGGATGCGGCCCAGGCTGCCGCACCGCTCTTGTAGAGGGCCGTACCGAGGGCTATCCCCGTCGCGATGAGGAGGATGCCCGCCCAGTCCATGTCCTTTTCGAGTTCCTTCCAGCGGAAGGAAGTGAGGCCGGGAAGGAAGAGGGCAGCGGCACCGAGGGCAGCCACGAGGGCCAGGGAGATCTTCACTCCAGCCAGCTTCTCAAGCCAGGGTGCTCCGAGCCAGCAGGCGACAACAAGGAGGAAGACGATGCCCGTGGCCTTTTCGTCATGGGACAGCGGCGTCGATTTTTCGGAGCCTGCAACTATGGAACTTGTGGCCAAGCCATGCAACCGCGCACGTTCGGGGGGGAAGAGGAGGAGGATCGAAGCCCAGGCGAGGGGCAGGAGGGCGATGACGACGGGAATGCCGATACGCATCCAGTCGAGGTAACTGATATGGAATTGGGCAATGTCTGCCAGGAAGCGGAGTGCGACCGGATTGGAGCCCGAACCCGAGGGCGCGCCGCAGGCTCCGACAAGGGGCCCGAAGGCCACGGCAAGCATGAGGGCGGCGCCGAACCTGCTTCCAGGCTCGTCTCCCTCGTCACGGAGGATGCCTCGGGCCAGGGGCAGCATGAGGGCTGCCGCGGCCAGCGCCGTCACCCACATCGCGAGGAAGGCCCCTGCAACCAGGAACCAGAAGACCAGGGCGCGCGTCGAGCCTCCTGTGAAACGGAGGACGAGGCGGCCAAGGCGGGCGGCGAGGCCCGATCGCCCGAGGGCGGAGGCGAGGGCGAGGACACCGATGAAGAAGACTGTCGCCTCGTCGCCGAAGCCGGTCTTCACGAGCTCCGACCAGCCTTGGACATTCACCAGGGCGAGGAGTCCCATGGCGATAAAGCCAGTCATGTGGAAGGGGAGGGCCTCCCCGATCCAGAGCACGAGGGCGAAGGCCAGGACGGCAAGGGCGTGCTGGCCAGGAGCCGCAAGGGTCGCGCCGGAAACGGTACGGATCGATTCAGGGATGCGCGCCCCGAATACAAGCACAAGTACGACTATCCCAATGCCGAGTATCAGGAGGCGGCGCTGGAGGGAGGGGGCCTTGCGCTCACGGGGCGGCAGGATGGGCTGGGAGCCAGGCGGCCGGCCCTCCGCTGTCGCTGCTGTGGATCGCTCGCTGGCTGCGGCCATCAGGCCATCGATCCGGGCACCCTGCCCAGGAATTCGGCGAGGAGGCTGCCGACCTCACGGGGTCGCGCGGCTACCAGTGCGCCAGACTTCCTGAGGGTGGCTGTCTTGCCTTCGACCGTACCCTTCCCTCCCGTGACAATGGCTCCTGCGTGGCCCATGCGCCTGCCCGAGGGGGCGTTGCGTCCGCCCAGGAAGGCTACGAGGGGCTTGGTGAAGAGCCGGGCTTCCATGGCTTCAGCCACCTCTTCCTCCATCGTGCCGCCCAACTCACCAATTATGACGACAGCATCGGTGTCCATGTCGGCTTCAAAGTCGGGAAGGAGTTCCGCAAAGCGCGTGCCTGGGACGGAGTCGCCGCCCACGCCTATGAGGCTCGAGACTCCGAAACCTGCGGCCACGACCATCGCGGTCACCTCGTTGGTGAGACTGCCGGAGCGAGTCATGATGCCGATGCGCCCGGGCCTGTAGACGCGCTCGATCCAGAAGGGGAACATGCCCATCATGGCCAGGCCGGGGCTAATGACGCCCGAGGTATTGCCGCCGACGACACGGGCGCCCCGGTCGCGGGCGGCAGCCCTGATCTCGATGCATTCGTGGAGGGGAATCCCCTCGGCTATCGTGACGATCTTCCTTATTCCTGCGTCGAGGGCCTCGAAGACAGCGTCCTTGGTAAAGCGAGGAGGCACGAAAATCATGGCCGCATTGGCTGGATGTTGGCCGACAGCGCGGCGCACCGAATGGTAGACGGGGATGCCCTCGACGCTCTGGCCTTCCTTGCCGGGGGTTACGCCGGCGACGACGGTCGTGCCGAGCTCGACCATGTGCTTTGTCCAGAAGGAACCCTCGCTGCCGGTGATGCCCTGGATGAGGACCCTGTCCTCGCGGTCGATGAAGACACTCACTGAAGGCCTCCCAGGCCAGCCGCATGGCCTGCGAGTCCAACTGCCTTGCGCACCGCTTCCTCGGTATCGAAGAGGGGTTCGAGGCCCGCTGCCCTAAGCATCTCCACGGCCTTGTCCTCCCCAGTGCCCCTGATGCAGGGAATGATCGGGCATTTCGGCTTGAGCCGGGCGATGGCATCCGTGATGCCCTCGGCCATGACATCGGCCCGGGCTATGGTTCCGAAAGTGACAATCAGTATTACCTTGGGGTTGTTCTTGAGGCAGAGCTCCATCGCGCGGACAGCCTTGCGGTAGTTGGGGCCTCCGAACTCGAGGTAGTTGGCAACAGTTCCTCCCTCGTCGATGATGAGGTCGTAGACGACGGTGGTGAGCCCTGCTCCGGCGCACATCAGCGAGATGTCCCCGTCGAACTGGAGGTAGGGTATGCCCTCGGCCGCAGCTTCGAAGGCGGCATCGGAATCGTAGTAGTCCCGCCCCGCTTCGCGGCCAGATTGTCTGAACAGGGAGGAATCGTCGATGAGGAGCTTTCCGTCCCCGGCTACGAGGCTGCCGGATTTTGTCACAAAGAGGGGATTGATCTCCACGAGCTCGGCGTCGTTGGTGCGGAAGCACTTCCAGAGGGCGTCGAGGATGGCCGCTGCCTGTTTGGCCAGGTCGCCCGAGAGTCCGAGGGACATGCAGAGGTTTCGCGCCCTGAAGGGAAGGAAGCCCTCTGCAAGGCTCACGCTCTCGCGAAAGATCTTTTCGGGTGCGGTGGCCGCGAGTTCCTCGATCTCCACCCCGCCCTGGGCGCAGGCCAGCACGACCGCCTCCGCGGCGACTGGATCGACGGTGATGGAAAGGTAGATTTCCCGATCAATTGCGACCGCTTCTTCCACGAGGAGCTTGTGGACGCCCTGGGGGCTGGCGAAGAGCTCCTGCGCGGCTTCCTGTGCCGCTGGAGCATCCGTGACGAGCCTGATGAGCCCTGCCTTTCCGCGCCCGCCCATAAGGACCTGGGACTTGAGGACGCAGGGAAAGCCGATTTCGGTGGCTGCCAGGGAGGCTGCCGCTGCATCCATCGCAAGGATCGAGCGCGGGACTGGAATCCCGGCCTTCGCGAAGACTTCCTTGGCCTCGTGCTCGTGGAGTTTCATTGTATCACTTCCCGTATTTGGCCCAGAGGGTCCCGAAGATCTCCTCGTCGGAGGGGCGGTTCAATGGCAGGGGGAGGGCCAGCCAGGTGACATTGATGAAATGCTTCCAGTGGATGTTCTCAGTTGTGATGTTTCCGCCCCAGGTGCCGCAGCCCAGGGTGACGGTGGAGGGCATGCCGTTGGCGAAGGTACCGCCGTTGCCCGAGGCCATGCCCTGGCGGACCATGATCCGGCTCGAGCGCATGGTCTGTCCCATCGTCCTGATGTACTGGTCATTCGAGCTGAAGAGACCCGAAGAGTGGCCGGTGCCGCAGGCGTCGGTGATCAGGACAAGGGCTTCGAGGCCGCTGTGGAAATCGGGGCACTTCCACAATGCCAGGACGGGGGAGATCTTTTCCTGGGCCCACTTGTCCACCGCCGGGCCACCCCTTCGCGGAAGCTCTGC
>JBMOIK010000108.1:0-10984 GCA_049317365.1 Rectinemataceae bacterium
GCGGTAGTCATGGGATCGCCCATTCCGAGCATGATCTCGTCGACGATCTTCTTGCGATCGACGAGGAAGTTGATGGCGAAGCGGACTTCGCGGATGGCGAAGGGGTTGAAGAAGGTCTTGCCTTCCTTGGTTGTTACCTGGTAGGGGGCCTTGTTCGGAACCGGGTTGAAGGTGAGTTCCCAGTAGGTACCGGGAGCATTGTACGTGGAAAGTTTGGCGAGATCGGCATCGGGGATGGACTTGTAGTCCTTTCCGCCGAGGTTCTCGGTGAATACATCGGTCTTGCCGGCGACTACGTCCTTCCAGCCGATGGTACGATCCATCCTTACGTCAAAGATAACCTTGTCCACGATCGGACCGTTCTTTGCCTGGGCTCCAATGGCAAGCACGCAGGAGAAGCCAACCGCGAGCGCAGTCAACAATTTCTTCATCTAAACCTCCTTGGCAAATATGCCATTGCTATTTTGGTACAAACTACCCCAAAAGTAAAGGAAAAAAGGGACTTCAGCATGTCGGAACCGGGAAGCCCAGGCATTGCGGCAGCGCCGGACATGCACGACATTCTAGATAACCGGCGCTCCTCCCCCGTGGTTCGAGAGCCGGCTTCCCGAAGGAGGGCCACTGATGCGCCACAGCATTCCGCTGCTTGTGCCCATGCTCGTTCTGGCCTTTGCCGGCTGTGCGACAGCTCCGGCGTCGAAGCCTCCCCTGGCTACGGTCGTCCGTCCCGAACCCGCTCCCAGTCCCGCCGCGTCGCCACCCCCACCGGCCAAAGCCCTTCCCGAAATCGGAATCGGGGGCTACTTCGCCAGCAACAACATCTATGCCAAACGCGATTACCAGGTCGCCGACATACCCGCCTCGAAACTGACGACCATCTACTACGCCTTTCTCAAGATCGACGCTGATTTCACCCTCACCTTCTACGACAGGAATGCGGACATCGTGAAAAAACTGCCCGACGACCCTCCCGGGCTCGGCTACCGCGGCAGCTTCGCCCAGCTCCAGCTTCTCAAGAAGCAGTACCCGAAGCTCCGGGTCATAGGAAGCGTGGGAGGGGGCAACATGTCGGACATGTTCAGCCCGATGGTCGCCACCCTGGCAACGCGCAAGGCCTTTGTCGATTCAGCCCTGGCCTTCATGCGGAAATACGGCCTTGACGGCCTCGACCTCGACTGGGAGTTTCCCGTGACGGGGGGACAGCCGGGCGTTCCGCACGATCCCGAGGATGGGCGCAGGCTGACAAAGCTCCTCGGAGAGATGCGCAGGGCCTTCGACGCCGCCGCCACGGCCGACGGGAGGAGCTACTACCTCGGACTCACCGTGAGTCCGAACCCTGGCTACGGCAAGTACCTCGAAATCGGGGCTATGGCCTCGACAGTCGATTTCCTCAACATCATGACCTACGACTACCATGGGGCCTGGGACGCCATGAGCGGCCACCTCGCCCCCTTGTTCGCAAGCCCTGAGGATCCAGGCTTCAAGTGGGAGGCGACCAAGAAGATGAATGTGGCCGGCGCGGTCCAGTACTACATCGAGCGGGGGATGGATCCCCGGAAGCTGCACATCGGGATACCCCTGTACGGCATAGGCGCCCAGCTCGCTGTCGGCCTGAAAAAGCCCCTGTTCGCCCCCAAGGTCGAGAAGGCGACACTCAAGGAGACAGGCGTCATGGACTATGCCTCGGTGCAGCGCCTCGTCGCTGGCGGAACTCATCCCAATTGGGACGAGGGAGCCCACGCTCCCTACCTGTACCAACCGGACACGGGGCTCTTCGTGAGCTATGGCGACGGCCGCTCGGTGACCGAGAAGGTGGAACTCGTCGCGGACAAGGGGCTCGGAGGTGTCTTCTTCTGGGAGCTGTCGCAGGACCGCGGAGGCGACCTGGTCAACTTCACGGTATGGACTATCGGGAGGCTCAAGCCGAGGTGATGCCGCAGCTGTGTCAGCCGCAGCTTTGTCAGCCGCAGCTGGATCAGCTCGTGCAGGTCTCGAGGAACATCCTGTGTATGCCGTCATTTCCCGACAGCTCGGGATGGAAGGAGGCTGCGAGGATCCCGGCCTGCCTGAGGAGGACGGGCTCGCCGCCCCGGGCAGCTGGCCTGCGGCCGAGGACCTCGGTGGAACCAATTGGAATGAACCTGGGCGCCCTGATGTAGATGCCCGGGAAGGGGCCGCCTTCGAAGTCCACCGGTTCCTCGAAGCTGGACAGCTGTCGGCCGTAGGCGTTCCGGATGGCCCGGACCCCGAGGAGGGCAAGGGCACCGGGGACGACCCCTTCAGGGCCCTCCACCTCGGTGCAGAGGAGGATGGCGCCGGCGCAGACCCCGAATACGCACAGGCCATCCGCGACCCGGGCACGGATGGCCGAGTCAAGCCCGTACTCGCCCAGATACATGGCCATCACCGTGCTTTCGCCGCCGGGTAGTATGAGGCCCCGAAGGCCCTCGAGGTCTGCGGGATGCCTGACCTGTGCGGTCTCGGCCCCGAGCCTGCGCAGGACCCGCTCGTGATCCTGCACGGCTCCCTGGAGGGCCAGGACTCCGATCTTCAAGCTTACCAGCCCCGCTCCGCGAGCTTGGTCTCGAGGCCCTTCATCTCCAGGCCGCGCATGGCCTCTCCGAGGCCCTCCGAGAGCTCGGCGAGCCTGGCTGGATCCTGCCAATTGATGACAGCCTGGACGATGGCCTTGGCGGTCACCGCAGGGTTGGAGGATTTGAAGATGCCGGAGCCGACAAAGCAGCCCTCCGAACCGAGCATCATCATGAGGGCGGCGTCGGCGGGGGTGGCGATGCCGCCGGCAACAAAGGTGACGACCGGCAGGCGACCGGCCTTCTGGACCTTTTTCACGAGGGCGAGGGGAACGCGGTACTCAGTGGCCTTTTTCTCGAGGCCGGCCTCGTCGAGGCCCTTGAGTTCGAGGATCTGGCGGCTGACGGTCTTGATATGGCGCACCGCCTCGACCACGTTGCCCGTCCCGGCCTCGCCCTTGGTGCGGATCATCGAGGCACCCTCGTTGACGCGTCGCAGGGCCTCCCCGAGATCGCGGGCGCCGCACACGAAGGGCACCGAGTAGGCTGTCTTGTCGACATGGGCCTCCTCGTCCGCCGGCGTCAGGACCTCGGACTCGTCGATGAAGTCGACGCCGATGGCCTCGAGGATCTTCGCCTCGGCGAGGTGTCCGATGCGGACCTTGGCCATTACAGGGATGGAGACGGCAGCCATGATCTCGCGGATCATCTTTGGATCGCTCATGCGGGCCACACCGCCGTCGCGGCGGATATCGGAGGGCACGCGCTCGAGGGCCATGACGGCACAGGCGCCCGCAGCCTCGGCAATCCGCGCCTGCTCGGGGTTGGTGACGTCCATGATGACGCCGTTCTTGAACATTTCCGCAAAGCCTGTATTGAGTTTCTCGCGCATGGAAGCCTCCTCGTGCGCTGGTCGTGAACTCCAGCATTTGTTGTTCCGCTGACGGGGCGGCAGGATCGCAGCCCCGGGAAAGGACAAATAGACTTATCCGGCACGACGGCTTTGGTCAAGTGGAGGGGCCTCCTGCAGCCCGGGTCCGCCTGATGCGGCACCTTGAACAGCGTGGCCGCTTCCGATACCCTCGCCAAGTGGGAATGCGCATACTGTATGTCGGGGAGATAGTCGGCAAGTCCGGCGTCTTCGTGGTGAAACGGCTCGTTTCGAGGTTCCGGAAGGAGAACTCCATCGACCTCGTGATCGGCAACGCCGACTCGGCCACGGGAGGCGCGGGCCTCGGCCGCCAGCATGCGGTCTACCTCCGGAAGCTCGGCCTCGAGGTCATAACCCTCGGTGAATGTACCTACTATAAGAAAGATATCGTGGAGCACCTCGGCCAGGCTTCCTACATCCTCAGGCCGGCCAACTATCCGCACTCGAACCCCGGACGGGGCTGGAAGGTCTTCTCGACACCCAAGGGACCCGTCGCGGTGATCAGCCTCCTCGGACAGGCCGGCTTCCCCCGGGTCCACCTCGCCAATCCCTTCCACGCGGTGAGCGACATCGCCCGCAAGGCCCACGAGGAAACACGCGTTGTGATCCTCGACTTCCACGCCGCGACAACGGCCGAGAAGGAGACCATGGCCTACCACGCTGACGGGGTCGTCACTGCCGTGATCGGCTCGCATGGCAAGACCCAGACCGCCGACGCGCGCGTCTCGCGCGCCGGGACCGCGGCCATCACCGACGCCGGCCGCACCGGCTCCTTGATGTCGGTCGGCGGGCTCGATCCGGCCACCCGGATCCGGGAGTACATCACAGGTGTACCGGCCTGGGCCAAGGACGGGACGGCCGGCCTCGAGCTCCAGGGCTGCATGATCGACATCGACGAGGGGGGGAAGGCCATCGCGATGCGCTCCATCAGGGTCGCGCTCGACGAGGAAATGAAGGCCCCGGACCAGCCTTCCGAAAGCTCCGGCGAGAGCCGCAGCCAGGGCAGCGACCCCGGCCGCAACCCCGGCAAGGAGGCCAGCCGCGCCGACGCCGGGCCGCCCCCCCAGGCTTCAACCAAGTAGTACTTTTCCGGCCAGCTCCCGGGCTGCGTCCCTCCCGAGGAGGGCCTCCACGATGGCGACGGAGAATTCCCCGGCGCATCCCGCCGCCCGCGCGGTGATCAGGTTGCCCTCGACCACGACGCGGTCGGGCACGAAGGTAGCCCCGGTCACGGAAGCCTCTGTCCCGGGGTAGCCGGTGAAGCGGCGGCCGGCCAGGAGACCGCAGGCACCGTGGAGCACCACCGCCGGCGCCGCACAGATGGCCGCCACGAGCCCGCCACGGGCCGCCTGATGCAGGATTATCGCAATTGCTTCCTGTGATGCCGCGATGTTGCGCGAGCCCGGCTGCCCTCCTGGAACGACCACCACGTCCCAGCTGCCTCCCGTGGCTGTGGCTGCGCCCATGGCCAGGGCCTGTGCCACGGGCAGGTCCGCTGCGACTTCGATGCCGTGCGAGCCGGTGACGCGGACTCTGCCGATGGCGAGGGTCGTGACCTCGACGCCAGCGCGCCGGAGGTAGTCGACGGGCGTGAGGGCCTCGACCTCCTCGAAGCCCTCGGCGAGAAAGACACAGGCGCGTTTCACCCCTCCGTCCCCGGGAGGCGGCGCACGACGAGTTCCTCGCGGTCGTTCCGTTCCTCGAGCTCGTGCCGCCTCCGGGCCTCCTCGTGGAAATCGTCCTGGGCGGAATACGGAGCGGCGCCCCTGGCGACGCGGGTCCACAGGCCATCGGGGCCGAGCTTCCGGGCCTTCGCGTCGTCGCGGAAATACGCGTCGAGGATGCCGGCGACCCTCTCCCGGATGCGAGGATCGAGGAGGGGGAACATGAGTTCGACGCGCTTCTCAAGGTTGCGCGACATCCAGTCGGCGCTCGAGAGGTAGATTTCCTCGTTGCCCCCGTTCCCGAATCTCATGATGCGCGTATGCTCGAGGAAACGGCCGACGACACTCACGACCTGGATGTTTTCCGAGAGGCCCCTCAGGCCGGGCTTGAGGAGGCAGACCCCCCTGACATTGAGCCTCACCCGTACGCCGGCCTGGCTCGCCCGGTAGAGCGCCTTGATGACATCGATGTCGGCGAGGGCGTTGAGCTTGACCTGGATGAGGCCCGGAATCTCCGGGGAAGAACGCTGGATCTCCCGCTCGACGAGGGCGATGAGCTCGGCCTTGAGGGCAAAGGGCGCTGCCACAAGGCGGCTGAAGTCGCGGGCAGCCGACCATCCGGTAAGCATGTTGAAAAAGCCCGAGGCGTCCCGGCAGAGCTCCTCGTTGCAGGTGAACAGCGAGAGGTCGGTGTAGAGCCTCGCCGTCCTTTCGTTGTAATTGCCCGTAGACAGGTGCAGATAGCGCCGTATCATCCCGCCTTCCTCGCGCCGGACGACGAGGACGGCCTTCGCGTGGACCTTGAGCCGCGCCACACCGCAGGTGACAATGGCTCCTGCCTGCTCGAGCCGGTTGGCCCAGGCGATGTTGCGCTCCTCGTCGAACCGTGCCTTGAGCTCCATGACGACGGTGACCTGCCTGCCGTTGCGTGCGGCCCTGGTGAGGGCACGCACGATGGGCGAGTTGCCGGAAGTCCGGTAGAGGGTCATCCTGATCGCCAGTACCTGGGGATCGTCGGCCGCTGCCTCGAGGAACTTTATCACCGGGTCGAAGGACTCCCAGGGAAGGTGGACGAGGCGGTCGGCCTTGGCTATCTCCTCCCAGATGCTCGAGCCCTCGGGCACCTCGAAGGAGGGCACCGGCGGCCAGGATTCGTAGCGCAGCGCCGCAAAGGCCGGTCCGCCGCCGAGGCTTTCGGAGCTCGCGAGTTCCATGAAGCTCCTGAGCTCGACGGGACCCTGTACACGCGTGATGTCGTCTTCGCCAAAGCCCAGCGCAGCGACGATGCGGTCCGCAAGGGGGCAGGCGTGGTCGGAGACCACGAGATGGACGGGCCAGGAGTTCTGCCGGCCGGCGAGCAGCTCTTCCATGGCAGCCACGAAATCGTCGTCGCGCTCCTCGTCGACCCCGGAATCGGCGTCACGGATGACCTTGAAGAGGAGGGTCTCCTCTACCGTCCAGCCCGGAAACAGCGCGCCGCCAAAACGCTCGACCAGGTCGTCGACCAGTGCGAGCCGCAAGCCCGGCCCCTCGCCGGGCATGCGGATGAATTTGTCACAATTAGGAGGAATCTGGACGACTGCGAGGCGCGGGCCCCCGTCGTCGGCACCGAAGTAGGCGGCTTCGCCTGCAATCTCGTCCGGCCTGGCACCCGTGCCGCCCTCCGACCTGGAGCGGCGGAGCGAGAAGGCGGCATGGACACGCAGGTTGCCCGTCGTCGGGAAGTCCCGGCCATCCTCGACAGCCAGGGGAGTGAGGACGGGGAAGATCGAATCCATGAATTTGCCCTCGAGGAAGCGGCGGTCCTGCGGAGTCCAGCGCGAGCTTTCCACGAGGGTGATGCCCGCCGCCGCGAGGGCAGGCAGGAGCTCGGCCCGGAGACAGAGGTACTGCCTCTCGTAGATGGCGCCGACCCGCTGGGCTATGGCCGCGAGGAGGGTCTCGGGCGTCTGTCCCGATGCATCGGAGCCCAGATCGCCCGACCGCAGGGCCGCCTTGAGGGCCGCTACGCGCACCATGAAAAATTCATCGAAATTGGTGGAAACGATCGAGAGGAACTTCAGGCGCTCGAGGAGGGGATTGGCTGGATCGAGCGCCTCCTCCAGGACGCGGGCGTTGAACTCAAGCCACGAAAGCTCGCGGTTGAAGAATTGGATGATACCTGGTTTAGCGCTCAGAGACGTTCCTCCATATGCGGCACCGGTCATCGGCGCCCCGCATGGGTCAACTATAGCGCGGGCTTGCCAGGCGGACAAGAACCGGGGACAGGCGAGACCCTCCCTCGCCTGTCCTCACCCGCCCCCCGGTCCCCTGGCAATCCAGAGGTTGAGCATCGCAAGGGCGCGGTCAGCCGTCCTGAAGGTCGGCACGCCCTGGGCCGTGAGGGCCAGTGTCAGCGGATCGTACAAGGCGCCGGAGTCCACTACCGCGACCCAGGGCTTGTCGTTTTCCCGCATCAGGGCCCCGTAGCGCCAGGCGATGGAATCGTGGCGGCTGACATCCTCAGTGTGCCTTCCTGGGTCGGCGGCCAGGGTATTCATCATGACCGTCAAGGGCACGATCCCGACGATGCCTGCATCCATGCCCGGGTCTTCCAGGGTTGCCCGGAGGCTCTCCTCGTAGGCCCGGTCACCGGCCATGGGGGTGAGATCGATGGGGTTGTGAACATCGACGATCTCGCTGATCCTCGCCTCGGCGAAGATCCTCCTGAGCTTCGGCACCGTCTGGGGGGCATAGCTGCCGAGCCTGAGCGAACCGAGGTTGTCGGCAAAGGCCACGCACTCGAAACCAGCGTTGGAAACCGCACCAAGGGTCGGAGAGGCAGCGGTCGGCCGCCGCTTTTTCCGGAGCAGATGGAAGGTGGAAAGGGCGTCATCGAAGTCATCAAGGGTATCGGCAACCACAGCGCCCACTCCCTCGAGGAGGGCCCTCGTGACCGGCCAGTCGCCGGCTATGCTCGCGGTGTGGCTTGCGCTCGCCGCCGCCCCCGCTGCCGTGCGGCCCGCCCGATAGAAGATCAGGCTCCGGCCCGAGGCCACGATGTCCCGGGCCGCGCACAGCAGCTTCGCGCCATCGAGGGGCTTGAAGCCCTCGACATAGACCGCGAAGATCTCCAGTTCCCGGTCACGAGCCAGGTGTTCGAGGTAGTCGCCGACGGTGAGGTCCATCTGGTTTCCGACGGTGATGACATATTTGGGATTGAGCTGGGCGTGCTTCGAGACTCGGCAGATGGCGAAGGCTCCCGACTGCGAGAGCACTGCCACGGGAGCCACCTCGCCCCCTGGCATGGGCAGCTTGTACCCGGGAATGAAGAGGGTGTTGTACCTGCCCGGGACAGAACGGATACCGAGGCAATTGCCTCCATTGATGAGGGGGCCGCCCGATGCGCCTGCGTGCAGGCGCGTGCGCGAGCGCGCGAGGGCTTCGCGCATCCGCGCCACGATGGCTTCGGTCCCGCCCTTTTCCTCGAGGCCTCCGGGAATCACGATGACCGACTCGGCCTTGTCGAGCTCGGCCAGGAGGGCTATGGCCTCTGCGGCCTGGGCCGCAGGTATCACCAATACAAGGAGGTCCACCTTCTCAGGGAGGCTGGCGATATCGGGAACGCAGAGGCATCCATCGAGCTCGGCGAGGCCTGGCTTGACGATATAGAGCCGCTTCCGGTCAAATCCGTCCTGGATCAGGTTGTTCAGGATGATGCGCCCGTTGTTCATGCCCTTTTCGGAGACACCGATGACCGCGGCACTCGCCGGACAGAGGAGGGCTCCGATCTTGGAGACGGGACGCTGCGACTGGGCGAGGTTGACGAGCCCCCTGCCCGCCTGGATCCCGACGGCCCCGGACAGGGCAACGTCGCCGATCTTGACAAGGATGTCCAGGGCCACGAGGACGGCGTCGGTCGATCCTGGGCGCATTGAGATCACGAAGGGGTTTACCTCGAACTCGGTTATCCCGGCCAGGGCCAGTACCGGGGCCGCGTCGAGGAAGGCCATCACAATACTGACGATCTTCCCGAAGGCTATGGCCGGCCGCGTCCCTCGGAGCCCGCCCGAAGCCAGTACACAGATGGCGTTGTCAGCCAGCGTGCGTTCCACCATGCTGCGGTCCGCCGTCAGGGGGGAGAAGAAGGCTGTCGAGGCTCCCTCCCGGAAGGACTTCGCCAGATGCTCGGTGAACACGCCCCCGGTGCCGAAACTGACAATTGCTCCGAAATCGGCCGCATACCTGTAACCGACAATGAGCTCATGCCCGATGCGCGGCTCGTAGTCGATGAATTCGTTGACCGTGTAGCCCTCGACACGCTTGTCGGCAAAGCGACCGGCCATGTCGGCCACCGCCGCCTCGACATCGGCAGCGAGGCCCTCGGCCTCACGGTTCTCGACGACGAGGACACCGCGAGCCTCCGTCTTGTGGAGGATCTCGGGACTGACGACCTTCACCACGAGCTTCCGCGCGCCTGCGGCCGCTGCTTCGATGGCTGCGGCCCGCCCCTCGCCTGAGTCTCGCGCGAACCTGTAGAAAGGGCGCTCCACTCCCATGGCGGCAAGGAGCTCGAGGCCCTCGAGGTCGGTCAGGGCATCCCGGCCCTCGGCCCTCGCCTTCGCGGCAAAACCAGCGGCGAGGCTGCCCAGGTCGGCGAGGCTTCCGCGTGCGGCAGGCGTGTCAGCGTCATCAGTGTGCTGCATCGCGGCCCTTCCTGAAGGCTGCCAGGTTGACATCCACGAGCGCCTGGCCCTTCCTCGCGAACACTTCCCCGATGGCCGCCTCGAGGCGTTCCACGGGGAGGGGGAGGAGCCAGGAGGCCGCTCCGACGAGGACCATGTTGGCCGCGCGGGCGTTGCCCGCCTCGCGTGCGAGGGCATCCGCGTCGAGGAGCCTGGCCCGTGGCAGGGACCGTATCGACGACAGGACGGCTTCGATATCGGGATAGTCGGGAATGTTTTTGATGGGGGCGATTGCAGAGATCACCGAGCCTGCTCCAGATGAGAGCCAGGGCAGGTAGCGGAGGGCTTCGAGGGGCTCGAAGGCTACAAGGAGGGAGGCTGAACCGAGGGGGATCGTCGGGCTTGCGGGTTCGGTGTCAGCAATCCGGAGATGGGCGAGCACTTCCCCCCCCCGCTGCGCCATGCCGTGGACCTCTGACTGCTTGACCCTGAGGCCCTCGGCCATGGCCGCCTTCGCGATCACCACCGACACCGAGATGCCGCCCTGCCCGCCGACGCCGGCGAGAATCATGTCATAGTTCATGCGTTCCTCGCCTTCTTCATCCATTCGATGCACTCGCGCACGAGCACCACGACAGAAGGCCCCCTGTGCGCGAGTTCCTCCTTGATGGCGGCGACGTTGGCGGCGTGCTCGGTCCGGTGGGCCCGCAGCACTCGGATGTGGGCCGGGTCGACGCCGATGCCCTCGAGAACGGGCACGAGCCGCGAGGAGGGCGCTATGGTCGGCTGCGCCCCCGTCATGCCCGTCGTATCGTTGTCGAGGATGAGGAGCGTGATGTCAGTGCCATGGGAGACGGCATCGACGAGGTTGGGCAGTCCCGAGTGGTAGAAGGTCGAGTCTCCTATGACCGCAACCGCCGGGCTCAGGCCAGCGCCCGAGGCACCACGCGCCATGCCCACCGAGGCGCCCATGTCCACGCAGGATTCGATGGCGTTCCAGGGCGGGAGGGCAGCAAGCGTGTAGCAGCCGATGTCCGAGTTGACCGAGAACACAGGGTAGTCGGCCAGGGCTTCCTTGAGGGCCGTGTAGGAATCGGCGTGGGGGCAGCCCTGACAGAACTGTGGCGGCCGGCCCGGGGCCACGAGGGTGCTCGGGGCGAAGCCCTCGCGGGCAGGCAGGCCAAGGGCCGCGCG
>JBMOIK010000109.1:0-10983 GCA_049317365.1 Rectinemataceae bacterium
CCTCGGCGATGACTGCGGGGTTGCTCGAAGTCCACTTGATGACAGATCCCGCAGGACCTGCGGTCGGCAGGCTGATGTTGCTGGTCACATGGCTGAGCAATTCGCCGCTACCGAGGCTCGGAGCAGCAGCAGCCTTGTCGGCCGCTATGACATCGCTGTCCGCAGCAGGCGCTGCAGGTACTTCAACAGTGTAGGTGACTGTTGTGGGATTTCCCTTGGCGTCCTTGACGATGGCTGTCAGTGTGACGGTTCGCGCCTTGCCTTTTTGTCGGATGACCTGGCCATCGGGACCGATGACCGAGGGGTCGCTCGAACTCCAGGTGATGCTCGTGCCATCGGGTCCCGTCGTCGGAAGCTTGAGATCAGTGGTCACTGTCGAAGTGGTCCCACTCGCTGAAAGCCCCTTGATGGCAGTGCCATCTGTGAGGGAGTCGACCACAGTAGCGACGGCAGTCTTGTCTGTCGGATCGGCAACCGGATCTGGTGCTGTCCCCTTGACGCGTACCGATACCTCTTTGGTGATAGTCGCCAATCCATATTTGATGGTGGCTGTCATCTTGACCGTGAAGGTCTTAGCCTGCCGTGTCACGAGGGCCTCTGGACTGGCGAGTTCCACCTTTCCGCCGCCAGTGGCCGCTGCCGGTTGCGCGGGCCATGTGATGGTTGCGCCGGCGAGCTCCTCGGGGATGAGGAAGTCCGCATAGACATTCTTCTCGCTGTTATAGGCTGCCCATTCGATGGTCTTGAGGATCTGCTCCCCCGCCGCCGTCGCCTTGTTCGTGTCCAGGGTCAGCGGCCGGAGCGAATAGATCATGTCGCTGCAGCCAAGCGCCAGGAAGGCGAGGGTGCCGAGCGCGAGCGATTGCCGCGTCATCGTTTTTCCTTTGTTCCTCATTTCGAACCTTCCTCAACCGCGTTGTCCCTTACGATGATTATCTCGACGCGGCGGTTCTTTGCGTCCTTGGCTTCGGCGATCGGCCTCGTGCTGCCGTAACCGACAAAGGCAATCACCGCTGCTGAAGCATAGTTGCGGCTGATGAAATACTTCATGACTCCCTCGGCCCGCAGTTTGGACACGGTCATGTCGGATTTCGGGGCATCGGAATTGTCCGGTTTTCCGGAGCTTCCCACTGCCGAATGCCCCTCGATCACGATCTTGGCATTGCGAAGATCACCGTTCTTGTCGAGGTTCTGGAGTATGACGCCGAGGAGATCCAGCTTGACTGAGACGTCCTTGTTGATCTCACCCGAATCTGCGGCGAAGGCCAATCCGCCCGCCGTTATGGAAATACCCTGGGGGGTCTCCATGACAGTTACGTTCTGGAGCTTCTTGTCGGCGATCTGCTTTCCTATGCTTGTGGTTATCCTGAACATCGTCACATCTATGACTTTCACAGTGAAGGTTTTTTCTGTACTCCGGTCCGCCTTGCTGATCACAGCCTTGAGTGTGACACTGACATCCCGGCCTTCGGGGCGGGTTACCATGCCATTCGGGGCGATGAGCTCGGCTTGGTCAGCGCTCCAGGTGATCGAAGTCTTGTTCGCGCCAGCGGCGGGAAGACCAAGCTTTGTGGTGACATGGTTTTCAGAATCGCTGGAGGAGAAGGTCAAGGCAAGGTTTGCCAGGTCGGCAAAGACCGAGTAATCCTTGGCGACCACCGTGAAATCGCGTGTCGCACGGCTTGGGCCATTCACCAGGGTGGCACGGAGTGTCACCTTTTCATCCTGTCCCAGGGGAGGGCTAAGGGTTCCTGAATCGCTGAGTACCTTGGCGCTGAGCGATGACCAGCTGATCGTCGATCCGCGTTTTCCCGTCACAGGCAGCACGAGATTTTGGGTAACAAAGGTTGCGCTGTCTTCGCTTGCGTAGCCAATTTCCGTTTCTCCGGAATCGAGTTCGGCCGTGGCTGCAGCGAGCATCAGCTGGAACTCCCTGCCTTGATCCCTGATGCCTGGCTTCGAAACTGTTGCAGCAAGTGTAACAGGTTCATCCGCTTCGTTGGTCCTCACGATGCTTCCATCGTTTCCGAACAAGTCAGGATTGGAACTGGTCCAGACGATCGTGGTTCCATTGGCTCCCTTGAGGGGCAGGGCGACCTTCTGTGTTACCCCCATTTCAGAGTCTCCGCTGCCGAATCCGAGGGCAATGGCTGCGAGGTCTGTGGCGATAGCCCCGTCCTTCACCGTTACCACGAAGTCCCTCGTCGCAGATGAGGGGCCGCTGGAAAGGGCAGCCCGGAGCGTGACCTTTTCGTCCTTGTTGAGGGGGGGCACGATACTTCCGTCGCTGGCGACGCGCGCAGGCACGAGGCTTGTCCAGGTGACGGTCGAACCGCGATCGCCCGTTGCCGGGAGACTCAGGTTGGCTGACACATAGTCGGCGCTGTCGTCGGGGGCAAAGCCGATGGCAAGGGCCGCGGCGTCGAGTTCGGCCTTGGCTGCCGCAAGGACCACAGGGAAATCCCTGGCCTGCTCACGAAGGCTGCCCTTCGTGACTTTGACCGAAAGGACAAGGTCCTCATCATTCTCGTTGCTGCGTACGATCACCGCATCCCTGGCCTTGTCAGCGGCCGTAGCGGCAGTCGGGGCCGGAAGGAGGGCTGTGTTCGAGCTCGTCCAGCTCATCATGGTTCCATTTGCTCCCTTGAGCGGCAGGCTGATGTTCTTTGTCACCGACGTGTCGCTGTCTCCGCTGCCGAATCCGAGGGCAATGGCTGCGAGGTCTGCGGCGACGGCCCCGTCCTTCACCGTTACCACGAAGTCCCTCGTCGCAGATGAGGGGCCGCTGGAAAGGGCAGCCCGGAGCGTGACCTTTTCGTCCTTGTTGAGGGGGGGCACGATACTTCCGTCGCTGGCGACGCGCGCAGGCACGAGGCTTGTCCAGGTGACGGTCGAACCGCGATCGCCCGTTGCCGGGAGACTCAGGTTGGCTGACACATAGTCGGCGCTGTCGTCGGGGGCAAAGCCGATGGCAAGGGCCGCGGCGTCGAGTTCAGCCTTGGCTGCCGCGAGAGAAACCTGGACCTCGCGGATCGCCACAAGGCTGTTCTTTGTCACGTGGGCAGTCAGCATGACTGGGGCGTCTTCCTCGTTGATCCTCACGACCGAACCATCAGCCACATGCAGGAGGTTTTCGTCGGAAGAAGTCCAGGCTATCGTGGTTCCGTTCTTTCCCTTGAGGGGGAGTCCCAGTTTCTTTGTGACTGATTGCTCGGAATCGCCCTTCGCGAAGCTTATTGCGATGGCTGCTGCGTCTACATTGACTGAATTGTCAAGAACTGTGAGCGCGAATACGACATCCTTGGATGCTTCCTTGCCGTTCTTGATGCTGGCGGTAAGCTTCGCCAGGCCATCCTTGCCAACAGGGCGGGTAACGAGGCCGAAGGAATTGACGAGTCCTGGGGAATCTGAAGACCAGATGATGACCGAGCCATTATCGCCGGCAGTCGTCATGCTGACATTCTGGGTGACCGTATCCACAGTATCGCCGGCTGAGTAGGAGATCGCGACCCCGGCGGCATCGAGTTCGACCAACTCCATGGGGGTCATCGGCGCTGGTTTGACGACGACAGTGAATTGCCTGTCGATGACAGCTTCGCCGCGCTTGACCTTCGCCGTCAGGACTACCGTGGTGTCGCCGGTCTTGAAGGGTGGTCGCGCGACGCTGCCGTCGGCAGCGATGATTCCGGAATTCGAGGCCCATTCGACTGATGAACCTGCTCCAAGCTTGACGGGGAGCTGCACGTTGGCAGTCACTGAGCTTTCGCTGTCGCCCTGCGCGTAGCCGACCGAAAGGGCCTTTGCGTCCTCATCGAGGGCTGCGGCCGCATCCTTGGGAAGGGCCTTCACCGTAAAGCTGATCTCCTTGCTTTCGCTCTGTCCGTCGCGGGAGGCGGTGAGGGTCAGCGTAAGCTCCTTGTCCCCATCAGCGAAGGCAGGCCTGCTGACTGTACCGTCGTCGGCGATGATTTCCGCATCCGAGGATTTCCAGGCTATCGGAGTGCCGTCCAGCGCGGCTTTCGGCAGGGTCAGTGGATTGGTGATGGACGCGAGAGTGTTTCCTGTGGCCAGGCTGGGAACTGTCATGTCGGCGATCTGGCGCAGGGGGAGCTTGACTGACACATCGACGGTAGTGGTCTTTTCGCCGTCCACACTCCTCACCCTGATGGTTGTATCCCCGAATTTCAGCGCGTGAAGGTTCCCTGAATCATCGATGGTTGCGATCTTCTGATCATCGACCGTCCAGCGGAGGCCAGGATTCGTCGCGTCTGCGGGCACGACTGCGGCGTCAAAGGCAAAGGACTGGCCTTCAACGAGCGTCGGGGAAACCGATGTGATGCTCACCGATTCCACTGCACGGAACAGCTTGGTCATTGAATCCTTGCGGAGGATATATCGGAGGCCAAGGCCTATCGATAGCTCCTGGGCGCTGAAACCCTTTTGCTCCGATGCGAATAGGTAGCGCGGCTTGATATAGAGGTTGATCGGGCTTCGGTCGAAGGACCAGGTTATCTCGCCCTCGACCAAGGCCATCTGGTCAAAGAATCCCGATGTTGAAGTCGAACCCGTCCAGGTTCCCGTGACCACATGGGCCAGGAAGCCATAGCCCAGGCTAAAGCCGAGTTTCAGCTCGCCAGCCTTCGGAATAGCCAGGACGACAGTCCTGAATGTGAGACCTCCCAGGACACCAATTCCAGTGCCAAAGGAGAGATAACTCTGGGCAGGGTACCAATAAAGGTTTTCCACACTGATGAAGCTGCCAAAGCTGCGGTCCAGATTATAGACAAAATTGAGGCCAGACTGCCAACCTTGGGTAGCTTTCGCTACCTCATTGTAGCCGCCTATCGGGAGGCCCCCTGTCATCGCAAAATCGACAGAGTCAAGGAGCAATGCCTGACCGGACATCGCCTCAATCAAGAAAATGGCCAGAACTCCCCCAAGGACATGCCTCTTATTCGGTGATTTCAACATGAAAACTCCTTGTCCCTCGTCGTGCTGGCTGCAACTTCCTGTTCGTGCCAAGATGCCAAGGAACTATTGCATACCCTATTCATATTTGCATTGGAGGTTCTCAGCCCAAATGCAGGGTGGAAACCCTCATTTCTTCGAGGAATTACAGACATCGACACTGTCTCCTCACGATGAGCAGGGTTTGGAAAAACACGGAATTATGGAGTATGGCAACCAGGGCGAGCAACTTCTTGTTTCCATGTGTTCCTGAAAACGTTCTACGAATTCTTGAAAGCGTACAACGCGCACATATCCTGGCTGTTTTGGCAAGGGGTAGTACGTTCCTGGCTGATGGAATAAAAACAGGATGTTTCGACGTGGCATTGTTTGAGCCCGGGACAGAAGGGCAGCCTGCATTTTCATTTGCGGCCCGGCGTGCTAATTTTAATGAATACTCTGGAGGTATGGCGTGAGCGATCGCAGGATGGTGGAATGCGTACCCAATTTCTCCGTTGGCAGGGATAAGGCAGGGGTCGAGGCGATTGCCCAGGCTGTGCGAGGTGTCGCCGGAGTTTCATTGCTCGATGTCGATCCCGGCGTCGATACCAACCGGACAGTCTATACCTTTGTCGGCGAACCTGAGCCAGTCATGGCGGCAGCCCTTGCTGCTGCCAAGGCTGCCTGGACCGTGATTGACATGGCAACTCATGCGGGGGCACATCCCCGGATGGGGGCCCTCGACGTGTGTCCCTTTGTCCCAGTTTCCGGAATGACGATGGCGGAGTGCGTCGAGCTCTCCCGGAGATTCGGCGAAGCCCTGTCCAAGGAATTGGGGGTGCCTGTCTTTTTGTATGAATACGCGGCAACCCGCCCGGAGCGCAGGAGTCTCGCGGACATACGCTCAGGTGAATACGAGGCTCTTCCTGAAAAAATGGGCACGCCTGAATGGGAGCCTGACTACGGGCCTGCCAGGTTCATCCCGCGCTGGGGGGCCACGGTGACCGGAGCCCGGGAATTCCTCATCGCCTATAACGTGAACCTGAACACCCGCGACAAGAGGCTCGCCAATGAGGTGGCGATGACGGTCAGGGAGGGGGGGAGGGCTGCCAAGGACCCCCAGGGCAACATCATGAAGGACTCGGCCGGAGCGACCATCAAGGTCCCCGGACTGCTCCGGGACGTCCGCGCCATAGGCTGGTACATCGACAGCTATCGGCAAGCCCAGGTTTCAATCAATTTGGTCAACTACCGCACAACGCCCCTCCATGTGGTCTTCGAGACGGTAAAGGCGGAGGCCGAGAGGCGCGGAATGCTCGTGACCGGTTCGGAGATTGTCGGAATGGTGCCCCTTGGTCCCTTGACCGATGCAGGGCGTCACTTTCTTGCCAGGACCGGCAAGAGCGAGGGTGCGAGCCAGCTCGAACTCGTCGAGATTGCAATCCGCTCGATGGGGCTGGACTCGGTCGCCGACTTCGACCCCTCCAAGAAGATCGTGGAATGGGCCTGCCAGGGACCAAAGCCCCTGGCAGGCATGAAGGTTTCCGCCTTTGTCGATGAGATCTCGAACGAGTCTCCTGCCCCGGGTGGCGGTTCGGTGGCTGCCCTCGCCGGCAGCCTCGGCGCTGCCCTGGCCGCCATGGTGGGGAATCTCACGGTCGGCAAAAAAGGCTATGAGTCCGACTGGAAGGGTCTTTCCGCCATGGCGGCAAAGGCACAGGCAGTCAAGGAGCGACTCCTGGATGCCGTCGACGAAGACAGTTCCGCCTACAACGGCATCCTCGAAGCCAGCCGCATGCCAAAGTCCAATGATGCCGAGAAGGCAGCCCGCGACGCAGCCCTCGAGGCGGCGAACAAGCACGCTGCCCTGGTTCCCCTCGCGACTGCCCGAGCCTGCGTGGAGGCCGCAAAACTCTGCGTAGAGGCCGCCGCGAAAGGCAATGCCAACTCGGTTTCAGATGCCGGCGTCGGCGCCCTCATGGCCAGGACCGGGGCAATCGGCGCCAGCCTCAATGTCCTCATCAACCTTTCGGGCATCAGGGATGCGGCCTTCAACGCGCGGGTGGGCGCGGAAGCAAAAGCCCTCATGGCCGAGGCCCAGGACATCGAAGAAGAGGTCGTCGCGCGGGTCAGGGCAACCATCGGCACGTCCTGACCTCCGGGCCCAGGACGACATTGAGGCAACTATGAACAACTATGGCAGCTGTCGATGATTCCATCTTGTTATCCCTGACGGATCCCTCGTGATGCGATAAAAATATACCAATAGGACAGAGGATTGACAGATCCCGGAATGCTGCTACAGTAAAGGGTAAGGCCGTTGGCCTTGGGAGTATTCCATGTTCAATGAGAGACGCTATTCCGAATCGGCTTCGCGAAGCGGCAACCTCTCCTCGTTCCTCCTCGAGTCCCTGTTTCCGCCCCGGGCATCCGGGTCCATTCAGGGAAGGAGCACAGCCCTACGCAGAAGGGTAGTCTGCGGCCTCCAGGGCCGCTGGCCTTCTGCATGGGAAATCTGCATACGTCCAGGATGGCGGTAGCTCGAACAAACATATGTTCTGAGCAGTATCCCGGGGCTGTCCCCCGGGAGTCCGTTTCCCTTGGCCCCAGTGGCCTTGTTTCCTGGAGACATCATGAACACAAGACTCTCGACAGAAATTGATACCTACATGAAGAGGACTTCCAAATCAGCGGAAGCCCATAAAAAGAACCTTCGCCACCTGCCCTTGGGTGTGGCAAGCAATTACCGTTCCTATGACCCCTGGCCCCTCTTCGTGAAGGAAGCCCACGGTTCACATTTCCGCGACCTCGATGGAAATGATTACATCGACCACAACCTCTGTTTCGGAGCCCTCATGGCAGGCCATGGTCACCCTGCGATCATGAGCGCTGTATCCGCCCAGCTCAGCCGGGGGACCCTGTACGGGATGCCCCACGAACTCGAGTGGCAGCTTGCGGAGAAGATCTGCACACGATTCGGCCTCGAAATGCTCAGGTTTGGCAACAGCGGCACTGAAGTGACCATGGCTGCCCTGCGCCTTGCCCGGGCAGCCACAGGCCGGGACAAGGTCCTCAAGTTCGAGGGCAGCTATCATGGGCTCCATGATACGGCCTTGGTCAGCGTCAAGCCTCACGCTCCTGATTTTGGCGAGGCAGGACGGCCTGTGTCGGTGCCTGGTGGACTTGGCGTACCTAAGTCAGCTGTCGAGAATGTCGTGATTTCCGCCTTCAATGACCTTGATGGAGTGAAAGGCCGCTTTGCCGAGTTCCCGGGACAGATCGCCGCCATTATCCTTGAGCCGATCATGATGAACGTGGGTCTGTGCATGCCCGAGCCGGGCTTCCTCCAGGGCCTGCGTGAACTAGCTACCCGGCATGGTGCCCTCCTCATCTTCGATGAGGTCAAGACGGGGGCCAAGCTCGGCATGGGCGGGGCGACCGAGCGCTTCGGTGTCAAGCCTGACATTGTCTGTCTTGCCAAATCCATCGGTGGGGGACTGCCTCTGGCTGCCTTCGGAGCCAGCCGCGCCCTCATGGACCTCATCGCCCAGCGCAGGGTCTTCCATGGTGGGACCTACAACACGAACCCCCTGTCGATGGCCGCCGGACTCGCGAACTTCACCCAGGTTCTGACCCGTGAAAACTACGAGCTCGTGGACAGGCTCAGCGCAAAGCTTGAAAAGGGCTATAAAAAGGCCATCGCGAAGCATGGGCTCGAAGGCTATGTGATTACCGCAGGGGCAAACGGTGCCCTGATGTTCTATCCCAGGGAAATCCGCAACTATCGCGACTGGCTTGGTATCGACGAGGATCTCTGGCGCCAGTACTGGTTCGGGATGGTCAATCGAGGTGTGATGTGCCAGCCCTACTGGTGGGACGAGCAGTGGACCATTTCCGTTCAACACACCGAGGCTGATATCAACAAGCACATCTCAGCCTTCGAGGACATCGCCGAAGGGCTCGCCAAGACCCAGGCTGAAAACAGGGTCGCCCAGAATGCAGGCAGGGTGAAAGTGAGGGCATGATCCCTTCTTGACATAAAAATGCGGCGCTCCATCCTTCGCGGTGGAGCGCCGCCATCGTGTGCTTGCAGTCGCGCCCCTCCACGCCCTAGACTCTCGTGGCAATGTCCTTCCTTCTATCCGGGGAGATCTTCCCCCTCCTCCTCGTGCTGCTCGCGGCTGCCATGGTCTCCCAGACCCTGGGGCGACGGCTCCGAGCCCCGGCAACAGTACTCATGCTGGGTATCGGTATGGTCGCAGGCCTGACCCTGCCCGGGATCTTCCCCGATCTCCTTAGAGCCCTCGCTTCGGTCGGACTGGCCTATGTGTTTTTCCTGGTCGGCTGCGAAGTGGAAATGACGCGGGTGCTTCGCGCGAATCCTGTCGCCTGGCTCTTCGCAGGGGCGGGTTTTGCATCAGCCCTGGTTCTGGGATGGATCATTGGAACCAGGGCATTGGGACTTGGTTTCGTGGATTCCCTGCTGCTCGGAGTTGCCTTTTCTGCCGCCTCGCCCTTTCCGAGGCAGCTCGGCCCGCGCTTCGAGCGGATGGCAGGGCGGCAGGGCTTCTCGCTGCTGGGGGCCAATGATCTCGGGGAGGTCCTCAGGTTCTCAGCCTTCATGATCCTGCTGGCATGCCGAGTGCCAGGACACGCAGGTTTTTCGATCGTCGCTGTCATCACGGTCCTGGCGGCTGCAGGTGCCAGTTTCTGGATCTGCTCCCTTCTGCCCTCGCTCTGGTTCGGGCGGACGGAGGATTCGGCCAATCTGGGCTTTGCCGTACTCGCCGGCTGCGGTTTCGCCACTGCCGCCCTCGCCGGGCTCGTAGGCCTTCCTCCACCGGTTGGAGCTCTTGCCGCAGGCCTTGCGCTGGGCCGCTATGAGCCGCAGGGTTCAGTTCTCGATGAACGCCTTGGCTTTGCTGCGAGGAGCATTTTCCTTCCGCTCGCTGTGGTTCCTGTCGGCATCGCCGTGGTTCTGGCTCCGCTCGCTCTGGCGAGCCACGCTGCGCCGCCTACAGCTATTTCGTCCATCGGAGCGGCCCTCCTTGCCTGCTGCTTTGTTGTCGGCCCACGGCTGGCGGCAGCACTTTCAGTGCTCCCCCTCATCCCGCTCGGCCGCTGGTTCCGCTTGTTTGCGATGGCGGCTGCGCCGGGGGCAGAGGCATCGACCCTCTTGTACATCCTCCTCGTGGCAGGGCTCGGAATTCTGGGAACGCAGGAATCAGGATTCCTCGTCGCGGTTTTCGCCGCCTCCTGGATTCTCGAGTTCCTCGGAGGAGCTGAATCGATCGAGACCAGGCGAAGGCTCCCTGCGGTTTCCACGGGATTGGAAACCAAACCCCGCAGGGACAGGCGTGAAGGCAGCAGCGCGGAAATCCTCGTCGCACTGTCAAATCCCGCGACGGCGCAGGGCCTCCTTTGGATCGGCAACCATTTCCGCGCGCAGGCCTCCTTCGAAAGGATCAGGGCACTCGTCGTCTGTGAGAGTCCTGAAAGCGAGCGGGAACTCGAGCGCGCCGAATACCTTGTCGCCCAGGCCCTGGTCAAGGCCCGGGACGCGGAAGGCCTCATCGAGCCGGCGATTGCCATGGCCCCCTCCGTTGCCGAAGGCATCCTGAAGGCCGCTGCCCAGGGTCCGGCCCGGGCCATCATCCTGGGTTGGAACAATGCCCCGCATCCGAGTTCGCTTTTTGCCTCGGGAATCCACGAAGCGATCCTCGACGGTACCGATTCGCTCCTCGTCGTCGCTCGTCCCGGCCCCGGGTTCAATGGCATCGACAGGCTCGCCCTTGTGCTTCCCCCTGGCATCGAGGGTCGCCTCGATGCATCCCGCATCGCAGGCTCGCTTACCCCGATCCTGGCGGCGACAGGAGCGACGCTGACAGTCTATGTGCAAAAGCCTGGCGGACCAGCCGCCCGGACCCTTGCAGGAATCGCCAGGCCGAGGGGCAGCATCGAGATAGAAGAACTCGACTCCTGGAAATCGGCGGCGCGCATCGCGAAAACCAGAAGTAGGGGCGTCTCCGGACGGAC
>JBMOIK010000110.1:0-10873 GCA_049317365.1 Rectinemataceae bacterium
GCGTGTGATGCTGGAGGCAGTACTCGCGGCCCTTGGCTCCCATCTCGTGGAGCTTGCCGGTATCCGCGCCTTCAAGTATGTCGTACAGCGCCTTCCAGTCGCCCTGGGGGAAATGGTAGCCAGTCTCACCGTTCTTGATGGCCTCGAGATTGCCACCGGTGGCAGAAGCGATGACAGCAGTGCCCGAAGAAAGTGCCTCGATGGGAATGTAGGAGAAAGCCTCGTCCCAGCGCGTCGGGAGGACGACCACATCGGACTCGGCATAGGTCTGTGCGACCTTGGCCATCCCGTTGACGAAGCCGATCCAGTTGATCTCCGGCCAGTCCTTTGTCCACTTCTTCCAGCGCTCGAAGTGGGTGCCGTTGCCGACGAGGTTGAGCCGGACCTTCCGCTTGGACGAAAGCTCGTGCACCGCGCGGATGAGGAGATCAACGCCCTTTTCAGGAGTGATCTGTCCGCAGAAAGTCACATCGAGCCAATCGCGCTCGGGGCGGGGATGGGGCTTGAAGACATTCTCGTCCACGCCGGCGTAGAGGAGGACGACCTTCTCCCTGGGTATGTTGAGCTCGATCATCTGGTCGCGCACGAACTTGGAGATGGCGATATAGCAGTCGGTGCTCTTGAAACTATTGCGCTGCAGCTGGAACAGGCCATGCATGACCTTGTCGATGAAATATTTCTTCGAGCCGACAGACATGTGGATTGTCGTGACTACCGGAGCCTTGCATCGGGCCTTAAAGCGGTCGACGTGGAAGTCGAGCCGGCCGGAGGGATGGTGATGATGGATGATGTCCGGCTTGAATTCGTCAAGCCTGGCTTCGACAGCCCTCATGTCCCCGATCCAGGGCAGGACGCCGCCGAGGAGCATCGGCTTGGCCTCGAAGGCCTTGATGTCCTTCTTGGTCCAATGGGCTTCGGAGACAACCAGGTGGCTGTCGCCGAGGGGCGTGAAATGATCGTAGAGGTTGATTGCATACGAGGCCAAGCCCCGGATGCCTGGATTGAAGTGTGCGACTTTCATCTGGGTATTCTATTCGCTCTTTTCCGACCGGTCAATTGCCCGGCCTTCGTTGGCGCGCCATGATTGACAACGACTTGCACAGCGTCTATAGTTGCTTCCGTCGACAAGTGAGACGCGTTTCAATGAGCGCCCCGGTCGACGGTTCGGAAGCGGACCTTAGGTCCTGCCTTCGTTCCCTCAGGCTCGTCAGTAGTTTCAAGGTGGCTGCGCCCTGGGTCGTGTGTACCAGAGCAGGCATCACGGCACGGAACCATACAGGTTTTTTCCAGACATCCAGAAGCCGTTCCGAGACTGACGCAGAGCCGAGAATCCCCACTGCAAAATCCGTAGAGGGCAAATCCATAGAGGGCAAATCCATCGAAGCCCCTTTGAGGGCATATCGATCAAAACCAGGGAGCACCCATGGCGATTATCCGCAAGCGACGATCCCCCGAAGTCGAGGGCACGGCGTCTGATGGCGGCGAGATCCAGCAGGAACTCACCCTGACCGCGCAGGACGAGGGCCCTGAAACCGCGAATGACGATGTCATCGCTGATTCCGGAGGGAACGGAAGCGATGCGGAGGTCGAAGCTCCCGATGCTGACCAGTCCGAGGGTGCTGATGATGGCGAGTCGCGAACTCCAGCCCGGATTCGCGTAAAGCGTCGCGTCTTCAGGTCGGATGCGCCGCTTGCTGTGAGCCCGCTCGCCTCTGATGCTCCCCAGGCAACACAGAGCTTCGCGCCGCCTCAGACGAATGGCTATTCGCAGGGCCGCGCTGCCCCCATGGGCAGGGAAATGGATCGCGAACCCGGTTTTGTCCGTCGGCAGGAAAGCTTCGAGCGCGTGGCAGCCCCCGATGCGCAGCGCATCGAGTCGGGCCGCAGCGAGGGCGAAACCCGCTCCCGCCTCTCCATCAACGACCTCACGCAGATGCCGCTCAAGGAACTTCGCGACATCGGCATGAAGTACGGGATCAACCACGAGGAGATGGTCGCCTACAAAAAGCAGGAGCTCATCTTCTACATCCTGAAGGCCCACACCGACCGTGGCGGCATCATCTACGCCTATGGCTCCCTCGAGATCCTGCCCGACGGCTATGGTTTCCTCCGCAGTCCCCAGAACTCCTATCTTCCCGGCACCGACGACATCTACATCAGCCCGAGCCAGATCCGGCTCTTCAACCTGAAAAACGGTGACACGGTCTACGGGCAGATCCGCAGCCCCAAGGAGGGCGAGCGCTTCTTCGCGATGCTCCGTGTCGAGCAGGTCAACTTCGACGAACCGGCAGTGGCGCAGAACCGCATCCCCTTCGAGAACCTCACGCCGCTGTACCCCAACAAGCGGCTCAACCTCGAGACCGACACCAAGGAAATCTCGACCCGCGTCATCAACCTCTTCTGCCCAATCGGCAAGGGCCAGCGTGCCCTGATCGTCTCCCCTCCCCGCACGGGAAAAACCATATTAATGCAAAAGATCGCCAACGCGATCACCGCAAACCAGCCCGAGGTCTACCTCATTGTCCTCCTCATCGACGAACGCCCCGAGGAAGTCACCGACATGGAGCGCACCGTCAAGGCCGAGGTCATCTCCTCGACCTTTGACGAGCAGGCCACCCGCCACGTCCAGGTGGCGGAAATGGTCCTCGACAAGGCCAAGCGCCTCGTGGAGCACGGAAAAGATGTCGTAATACTGCTGGATTCCATCACCCGCCTCGCGCGCGCCTACAACCAGACGGTACCCACCTCCGGCAAGATCCTCTCCGGCGGCGTCGACTCCAATGCCCTGCACAAGCCCAAAAGGTTCTTCGGCGCTGCCCGCAACATCGAGGGCGGAGGCTCCCTCACCATCATAGCCACGGCCCTCGTGGATACCGGCAGCCGCATGGACGAGGTCATCTTCGAGGAGTTCAAGGGTACCGGCAACATGGAAATCAACCTCGACCGGAGGCTCTCCGACCGCCGCCTCTTCCCCGCCATCAGCATCAAGAAATCCGGTACCCGCAAGGAAGAACTCCTATTGACAGAAGAAGAACTCCAGAAAATCTGGGTGCTCCGCAAGGTCATCAACCCCATGGAGGACCAGGAGATCATGGAGCTGCTGATTGACAGGATGATGAAATCCAAGAATAATGACGCGTTCCTCCGGTCGATGAACACTCCCATGAGTGGCGATTGAGAGGCAATGTCGGTTGGCGCCGCCACATGTTGGAACGGTCGCCGATTAACAGGTTATCAGCAGCTGCACAGCAGAACGAGGTGTGAATTGAAAGCGAACCTTCATCCCAAGTATGAGATGACGACGATCACCTGCGCCTGCGGCAATGTCATCGAGACCCGTTCGACGGTAAAGAGCCTCCAGGTGGAAATTTGTGCCGCCTGCCACCCCTTCTTTACCGGAAAGCAGAAACTCGTCGACACCGCGGGACGCATCGAGCGCTTCAACAGGAAGTACGGCATCAAGGGTCAGGTGGAGAAGTAAGACTGCTCGACGGCCAGGCCGTCGCTCACGAGAAAACCCGCCGAAAGGCGGGTTTTGCGTTTTTCGGGCTGCTCTGGAGATTGACTGGACTGGGCCACAGCCAGGGGACTGGCTTACAGGTCGGCCTTCCTGGCTTTCAAGGTCAGGCCCAGGAAAATCGAGGAGGGCGTGGGCTCCCTGAGATCGGCCACCCGGGGGAGGCCGTAGCTACCGTCTTTCAGCGTGTACAAGAAGGCTTCCAGCGTGTCGGGATTGACGATCCAGTATTCGCGGACGCCACCCTCTTCGTAGAGGGCACGCTTTTCACTTTGGTCGCGGAGGGCTGTGCTCGGTGAGAGAATCTCTATGATGAAGTCGGGAGCGCCACGGATACCCTCATCGGAAAGCTTGGCCTGGTCGCAGACGACAAAGAGATCGGGTTGGACAACCTGGTCGCTCTCATCAAGGGCCTCTCCGCTTTTCGGAAAGAATACATCCACCGGCGAAATAAAGGGATGGCAGGGCTTCCCCTCGAAAAACGCATCGAGCTGAGCATAGAGTTTGCCGGCGAGCTTCTGATGGGGAAGTCGAGGTGAAGGACTCATGCCATACAGGGGCACTGCCTTGCCGTTGATCAATTCCCAGCGCTCGTCCTCCGGCCAGGTCTTGTAGTCGCGGTAGGTGTAGTGGGCGTTGGGGTCGATGGCTGAGGTTCCATGTGTCTGCTGGCGCTGCATGATCGACCTCCTTTTTTCCAAGGACAGTGTGGCCCAGTGTGCAGCGGGAGGGCAAGGGTGGATTGGCCTGCGCTGGGGACGGGAATACGCAGCCCGCTGCATAATCTGGACGCGAACTCAGTCCTCAGTCCGGGAGCTTCCTTGATGGCCTTCTTGGAGCTGGCAGAGAAGCCCCGGAATCGACATTGCCTGGGCCCGTGCCCTCCGTTTCCCCTCCGAACATCCCCTTCATCTTGCTGAACATGGCCTCGGCCGACTCCTCGCTTACTTCGGAAACCATCTCGCGCATTGATAATAGATGTGGGGGTATTTCAGCGAGGAAGGGGCTCGGGACGCAGTCCACGAGCGCCTTGAGCTTGCGCCGCTTGGCGCAGGCCGTGATGATGAGCCGCTGACGCGCGCGAGTGACAGCGACGTAGAAGAGACGGCGCTCTTCGGCTATCTCGCCGCCCTCCTCGAGGCTCCGCGCGTGGGGGATGATGCCGTCCTCGCAGCCTGCGATGTAGACGACCTCGAACTCGAGCCCCTTGGCCGCGTGGATGGTCATGAGGTTGACCTTCCCGCCCTCCTCGTCGGAGTCGTCGTCCCGGGTGACAAGGGTGATGCGGTTGAGCCAGGCAAAGAGGCCGGGATCGAGGTTGTCAGGATCCTCTTCCCAGTCCTTTATCATATTTATGAAGGTCTCTACATTGTGGAATTTCCACGTGGCGGCCTTGTCGTTCTGGCGGTTCTCCTCGATGAGGTAGCCCCAGTAGTCGATGGCATCGATGAGCTTGCGGACACGGTCTGCGATGCGCTTCTTTCCCAGGAGCTCCTCGCGCCACTGGTCGAGGAGCTCGAGGAGGGCACTGACATCGGCGATGGCCTTGTCACCGAGGCGCGGCACGCCGTCGTCGGCTGGAATATCCTTTGCGGCCCTGGGAGGGTCCGCGCTGAGGGCGAAGTGGGCTTCGGGGTCGCGGTCGGGGCGAGGCGGGCCCTCGGCCTCCGGCGCGCTGTCGGCAGCGGGGCGCTCGCCGTGGAGGGGCTCCCCGTCGCGGGCGGCCGCGTGTTCCATGGCAGTCCTGATGGGCGAGCCCATGGCGCGGGCTATCGTGTTGAGCCGCTCGATGCTGGCCTTTCCTATGCCGCGCCGGGGAGTGTTGATGATGCGGAGGAGGTTGATGTCGTCGTCCGGGTTCGCGATGACGCGGAGGTAGGAGATGATGTCCTTGATTTCCTTGCGCCCGAAAAACGAGGAACCGCCTGAGATGCGGTAGGGGATGTCCTGGGCCAGAAGGGATTCCTCCATGCGCCGCGCAAGGTTGTTGGTACGTATGAGGATCCCGAACTCGTCCCAGGTGCGCTGTTCCTCTACCTTGGCTGCCCGGATGCTGGTCGCGATGAAGTCGGCCTCCTCGCCGTCGTCATCTGGCCGGTAGAGCTCGATGAGGCCTCCGTAGAGGCCCAGAGGGCTCCAGAGGGCTTTTTCCTTGCGGTTGTCATTGTTCTGTATTATGGCATTCGCCGCATCGAGGATGGTGGAAGTGGAGCGGTAGTTCCGCTCGAGCTTTATTTCCTTCCTGTGGGGGAAGTCGCGCTCGAACTGCATGATGTTCTCGTAATTGGCTCCTCTCCAGGAGTAGATCGACTGGTCGTCGTCTCCGACGACACAGACATTGTCGCCTGAGATGAGCTTCATCATCCGGTACTGCTGGAGGGAGGTGTCCTGGAACTCGTCGATCATCACATAGCGGTAGCGAAGCCGCCACTCGGCCGCCGTCGCCGGGTGCGCGTCGAAGATGTTGATCGGCAAACCGATCAGATCATCGAAGTCGACCGCGTTGAAGATCTTGAGCGAGCGCCGGTACTCGGCATAGAGGTCCTTGTACGAGTCATTCGCCTTGCTCCAGTCCCTGACCCCGGCGGTGATCTCCGAAAACAGCGCCCCGACCTTCCAGGCATCGAAGGACTCCATGCGGTAGCCCTGCTCGCGGGCGCAATCCTTTATCAATTGGTTGCGGTCAGCCTCGTCGTAGATGGAGTAGTTGTCGCGGTAGCCCAGGAGGCCGATGTCCTTCCGGAGGATGGAGACGCCGAAGGAGTGGAAGGTGGAGACGGTGAGGCCCTGGAGCTTCTTGCCGGTTATCTCGCGGACGCGGGTGGCCATCTCGCGGGCAGCCTTGTTGGTGAAGGTCAGCGCTAGGATGGAGTGCTGTGGAATCCCCTGGTCGAGCATGTGGGCGATGCGGAAGGTGATGACGCGGGTCTTGCCGGATCCAGCGCCGGCAATGATGAGGAGGGGGCCCTCGATGGTCTCGACAGCGTCCAGCTGCTCGGGGTTGAGGCCCTTTTCCCAGTCAGGGCGCACTGGGACCGGAGCTTCCGGAAGCCCGCCACGGAACCACAGGCCCGTCGTCCCTGTCCGTGCCTGAACGGGCGAGGAGGGAAGCGAGGGCTTCCGCGTCGCCCGGGCCTGCCTCGATGGTCACAACCTCCCCACCGGAGGCGGCAAGGTCGCGGGCGAGGCCGCGAAAGAAGGTATACTGACGTTTCGCATAACGCGTAGTATCGAGGATGACGCGCTCTCGCGCCTCGCGGACGAGGGCATCCGGGGAAAGGCCCTTCTCCGCCAGCTCGATGAATTCCGAATAGCCGATCGCCTTCATCCCCGGCGATTCCTTCCCGTATCCTGCCTCCATGAAGGCGGTCACTTCGGTGGCGAGGCCTGAGGCGAACATGGCCTCGACGCGGGCGCGGATCCGGAGGGCGAGGTCCTCACGGTTGCGACGGTATTCGACGAGGGTGAATCCACGTCCGGTCACCGGATCCGCTGCGGGGAAGGCCGCCCCAGCCGGGCCGCCGGGCAGGAAGTCGGCCAGGGGCCGCCCCGTCTGGCGGAGGATCTCGACGGCACGGCAGAGGCGATAGTGGTCATTGGGATGGATACGCGCTGCCGAAACGGGATCGCCCGAGCCGAGTTCAAGCCTGAGCGCGGCAGAACCGAGTCGCGCGAGGTCGGCTGCCACCGATTCACGGGTCTGTCGCTCGACGGCAGGCACCGTGGGCAGGCCGAGCACCAGGTTCCGGACATAGAATCCCGTCCCGCCGGCGACTACCGGCACGCGCCCGCGCGCCAGGATGTCCTGGATCGCTTCGTCCGCGAGGCGGACAAAGTCCCCCACGGAGAACTGCTCCGAGGGCTCGCAGACATCGATGAGGTGATGGGGGATCCTGGCCCGGAGCGCATGGCCGGGCTTGGCTGTCCCGATATCCATGCCCCGATACGCCTGCATGGCGTCAGCGGATACCACCTCGAGCCGACCCTCGAAGGGAGCGCCTTCGGCGCAGAGCCCCTCGAGGAGGGCAGTCTTCCCCGAGGCAGTAGCGCCGACGAGTACGATGATGGGTAGCTGTGTCATATTAGGGTGTGTCGTTGCGCAGACACTCGCCCGTGCTGCGCAGTGGCAGGGCCGGACTAGTCCAGGAGCTTATATTCGATCTGTTTGGTGAAGATTTGCCGTGTCGCCAGGGAGACTACCTTTCCGGAATTGCGGTCAACCTCGGGACCGCGGAGGACAGCAAGCTGATAGGCACGGTGAGTCACCGCTACGGTAAGCTCGTAGGCGTTCTGGTCATATTCGATTAGTTGTTCGAGGGGCATGATCATACCTGGACTCCTGGTTGTTGGGCGGGCATGAGATCGTGTGGGCGTATATGGTATCCGATCGCCAACCATCCATCAAGGGCCGCTCACCAGCTTAGAGCCGAATTCTGGTAGGTAATCGCAGTCTTCAGGGCGGGAATGTCCTTCCAGTTCACCGAGAAATGGAAGGAGGGATCGATGGTGTAGACCTTGTTCACGGAATCGAGCTTGGGAGTGACGGTGGCGTCGGTGGAAAGGCTCCAGTCCACAAGGTCCTGGGTCACCCTGAAGGTCAGGCTTTTCAGCTTGAAGTTGCCCTGGTGCAAGAGTCCCTTGGGGCTGAAATCCCATACGGCCAGAGACTTCGCGAGGTCTATGAAGGGGTTTATCGTGGGGTCGGTCAGGAGATTGGATGCCTCAGGGAAGAGCCAGGGCCAGTAGCGCCAGGTGCTCCGGTTCTGCGATGAGGTGGCAAAGGAGAGCGTGAAGCCGGAACCGATGCCGAGAGTAGCGTTGAGGCCGATCGAAAGCATGGAGTCAGTGAAGCGCTGGAGGTTCTGGGAAAAGGAGAAGGTCGCTCCGAGATTGGGCTTATAGTCACCGAGGTCAGCAGGTGCGTACCTCGGGGCAAAGGAGAGGGCGACCGTCGCCGGAATGAAGGCTTCTGTTGTCGAGGTCTGCCACTGGAGTGAATCGCCGACCTTGACGAGGTCGAGGGGCTTGGTGCGCTGCCAGGAGAGGGAAGCCTGGGTCACTCCCCAGGAAAGCGAGGCCGAGTTCGAGGTCGCCCAGCCGTTCTCGACATCCCAGCTGCCGGAATCGCTGAGCGACAGGCCATAGGGCGTAGCCATTCGGATCGAAGCGCTGAAGGGCGCCCATGTGACCACAGCGTCCTTGCGGTTCATGCGCTCCTGGGCGGAGAAGCCCGCTGTCCACCCGAGAAGGCCCGCCCCGAGCGAGAGCGAGGCAGAGTAGGATTCAGCCTGGGGCGGCAGGGTCGAGGAGACCGCCAGGCTCTGCTGCCAGCTGCCGACCTTGTACGAGAGGGTCGCACCCGCAGTGTGGGCGGTGATGATGTCCTTCCATTCCGCGCCACCGAAGGGATAGATCTCCTTGTAATTGGCAGGATCACCATAATTGCTTGTATCCACGAAGCTGGCGAAGGCCTTGCTGTACAAGAGCGAGTCCATGTTCCAGGCCAGGGAGCTCCCTCCGAAGGGATTCGTGGCGGGCAGGGGCTGGCTCGTGAGCCTCAGGCTGCCCGCGACCCTGCGCCGGGGATACTGGGCATCGAGCCTGGCGAAGGTCGAGTTGGCGTCCACCGGAGCATCGCGGAACTGCCCCTGGTCGGAGTAGTTGAACGAGGCGGAGCCCGAGACGACATTGCCCGGAAGGGCGAAGGTGGAGTTCAGGGCCGAGCCCAGCCTCCACGAAGCCAGGTCGTAGAGCTTGCTGCCGAAATCGATGTCGGAGATGCCCGTCCAGGTCTCTGGAAAGCGCCGCTCGAGCGAGAGCCCCGGCTGGACCGACCAGGTGATCCTGGCGGAGGAACTGCCTGAGCCTTGCGGGGCGCCGAAATCCACAGCCAGGGCGGGAGGGGTGAAGGCGCGCGCGACGGTGGCCGCCTTCGCTTCCGTGGGCGGGGCCTCTTCCTCCCAGGGGGCACGGAGGTCGAGGGCCTTGCCCGAGGCTGACGACGGGGGACTGGCCATGGCCGCGGGCGCGGGAGGGCCAGCGGAATCATACAGGCTTCCTGAAAGATCCAGGCCAAGGTCCGCGAGCCTGAGGCTCGAGGGATAGAAGAAATCCCTGGCAGGATCATAATTATAAAGGTTTGCCAGGTTGGTGGAGACATAGGAAGCCCTGAGCATCGTGTCCGCCTTGGAGTTCCAGGTGAAGGACGAGGCCCAGCGCGGCGCGATCGACGACAGCCAGGGGGACAGGGAGGGAATCTTCGGAGAACCCGACAGCGAAAACTTCTGCGCGAAGGTACTCCTCTTGACGGGGGCGGTCTTGAGGACCGTGGACTGCTGGGACAGCCCGAGCCAGTCCTGGTCCTCGCCACGGTTGCGGAAGTCCTGTTCAAAATAGGGATCCGAATAGACGGGGACCTCGAGGGTGACCGTCATGGGATTGAAGGACAGCGAGGTAACGAGTGACAGGCCGAAGCGGATGGGCAGCGAGAGTCCGAGGACCTTCGTGGAGTTCCACAGCGAGGTGCTGGCACCGTCGTGGAAGGGGGAATAGGTTCCGGAGCTCACCAGGGATCCGGAGAAGATGGACCGCGAGAGGCCGAAACCAGAAATGAAGTCCAGCTTTGAAACGGCTCCAAAGGAGGGGAAAGTCGCATCCAGGCCCGTGAAGGCGCCGAGGCTTGAGTAGGCGTCAGCATAGACCTTGGCCGTAGTGGGCAG
Source organism: Rectinemataceae bacterium (assembly GCA_049317365.1). Classification (GTDB taxonomy): domain Bacteria; phylum Spirochaetota; class Spirochaetia; order Treponematales; family Rectinemataceae; genus CAIJMU01. The sequence continues at coordinate 10,237 of JBMOIK010000110.1, forward strand.
GGGCAGGCCCCAGATGAGGGTCGCGGCCCCGATGGACTTCTGTGCGCTCGCAGCCATGGCAGCCCCGGCGGCGGCTGAAACGGTTCCCGAAGCGCTTGCTGTAGCGGTTCCCGCCCCACTCGCAGCCACTTTTTTCAGGAAAAGGCCACGCGGCTGCGTCGGGCCCGCCTCGGTGGCAAGTTTTAGAATCGCGGTCGAGTTCTCTGCCTGGGGCTTGGCGCCCGCGAGGTACCAGGTTGTCTGGAGAAAGCTCCCCTCCCGGTCCCGGTAGCCGAAATAGGGATGAAAGACGATCTCTTCGGAGGGGTAGTAGAAAAACGGCAGCCAGATCATGGGGACCTCTCCGACATAAAGGAGGGCAGACATGGCTGCCCAGTCGCCGCCACCCAGGAACCAGAGCTTCCCGGCCCGGAGCGAAAAGGCCGGATCCTCGTTGCCAGCAGGTCCGATGGTCGCGTTGGTAAGGGAAAAATAGTCGCCCGAACTCTTGTCCATTGTTGAAGCCGCAAAGGAAAGGCCGCGGTCCCCGGTACCGAGTCCCGCTCCGTCCCTGCGCCAGATGCCATCGAGGAAGAGTCCCGACCAGTCATCGAGGTCGGCGGCGAGGGTGGAGCCCCTGAACTCCTCGACCCGCCCC
>JBMOIK010000111.1:0-10723 GCA_049317365.1 Rectinemataceae bacterium
ATCAAGCGAGGCTTCTATGCCCTTCCCGATAACAAGAAGGGAGATGACCGGCTTGAAGCCCTCATGGCGATTGCTGGCTCGGTCCTCTGCCTCGGCTCGGCACTGTCCTTCCATGAGATAGGGACCTGGGAACCGGCGGAGATCTACCTTGCGGTAGAAGCGGGAAGGAGGGTCACTATCCCTGAACTTCTCCCTATTCGGCTCTTCCATTTCGCAAAGGGTAGCTTCGAGCTCGGACTCATCGCGAAGGCGGGGCCGGGAGGCAAGCTTCGGGTTTATGATGCCGAAAGAACCATGTGCGATCTTTTCCGCCTGAAGAACCGCCTTGGCAGCGACATCGCGGCCGAAGCCCTGCGCGAGCACCTGAAGCGCAGGCCGCGCCGCATTCCACGGCTCCTCGAATATGCCGAAAAGCTTCACGTCCTCGGGCCGCTCAAGAGATCGCTGGAGATCCTTCTATGAAGAACCTTGCGGCCTCGGTGCGGGCACGGCTGTTGGCCTGGTCCAAGGAACGGGGATCCAATTTGTGGATGGGCATAGAATCGGTATGGTAAAATACCGATATCGGGAGTATCTTTGTGCCAGGGCCGAGCTGGCAACCAAAGCATTGCTGCCTAAGGGCAAGAAGGCTTAATAGTGCTCGATCTGGTTGCTTGTACAAAGCGGTCCATTCTCTCCTTCCATGAGGAGGGCCAACATGGCCACGCTTGATTACTGTCCCTCCTGCGGTCAAGTCACGCCCGTCGAGCCGACTTCGAAAACCGAAGAGATAGTGGTTCGCGGTGACAGCATCGAAGTACTCGTCGAAGGACAGCGTTGCACCATCTGCGGTGAGAATTTCTCCGACGCAAACGAGATGGATCGCACCCTCACGAGAGCCTATGAAGCCTATCGGAAGCGCCATTCCCTGCCCGCGCCTTCGGATATCCGGGAGCTCCGGGAGCGCTACGGCGCAAGCCAGAAGGCCTTCGGCCTCATCCTGGGGTTCGGCGAGCTGACCATCAACTCCTACGAACAGGGAGCCCTGCCCGCCGACGCGAACGTCAATCTCCTCCGGCTTGTCGAGAACCCACTCGACTTCAAGCGGCTTTTCGCTGCGCGGAAGGAACACATCGGGCCGACCCAACGCAAGCGCATTGAATCCGCCATCGCCAAGTTCGACGAGAAGGTTCCGGTTTCGGCTTTTGCGAAAGAGCGCAGCCCTGCCTATTCGGCGAGCTCGTCCAATGAATCTTCGATCTATACAGGCTACATGGAACCCGACAAGGACCGGCTCTTCGCCCTCATCCGAGCCATACTCAAGGCTGTCGGTCGGCCTCTCTACAAGACGCAGATCCTCAAACTCCTTTTCTACTGTGATTTTTCCCATTTTCGGAAGTCGACCGTATCCATTTCGGGATGGCCCTATGCAGCCATCGACTTCGGCCCTGTCCCCGACGATTTCCAACTCCTTCTCCCCGAGGCCACGAGTCTCGGCCTCGTGGTCTGCTCGCTCGATGAGTCCCAAGAACGCGAACTTTACTCTTTGCCGGATGACGCTGCCGAGAGCCTACCCTGCCCTGAGTTCTCCGAAGATGAACTGCAAACCATAGGTGAAGTGGTGGCCCGGCTTGGGTCAAAATCGGCAAAGGCCCTCGTGGCTCTGACCCATAGGGAGAAGGCTTGGGAAAAGACCGGTCATGCCCAGCATATATCCTACGAATGGGCAGGTGAGCTGGTTGGAGTATGATCATTGAAGCGGCATTGATGAATATACCAATATTGGTATATAATACCCAATGAACTACTCGGTGCTCGTCTTGGAGCCAGCCAAGGAATTCTTGTCCCAGCTGGAACCAAAACTTAGGGCCAAGGCCTTTAGGACAATCGGGCTGCTGGCTGATTTTGGCCAGATCCTTTCGTTGCCGCATTCGAGGAAGATAGCGGGAACGGAAAAGCTCTACGAGCTGAGAGTGAAGCAGGCGACAAATATCTGTCGGCTTTTCTATTTCTTTAAGGGAAGCGGAGTATTCGTGGTTCTATCAGGGTTTGTAAAAAAAACCGACCGAACGGATAGAAACGAGATTGAACGAGCCCAAAGGCTCATGCAGCAGTTCATGGAGGAAGAGGATGAGCACGGAAAGAATCTATGATTTCGAGGGCCTTCTTCAAGATGAGCTCAAGGATGCGAAGTTTAGGGAAGCCTATGAAGACCTGGAAGGTGAGTTTCTCCTGGCTAGGGAAGTGATGATGCTCAGGAAGGCGAAAAACCTTTCACAGAAGGAACTGGCGGACATGGCCGGTACTTCACAACCTGCGATAGCCCGCCTGGAATCAGGCAAGTATTCCAATGTGTCCCTGTCGTTCCTCCGTAAGGTAGGCAAGGCCCTGGACGCGGTGCCAGAGATACACTTCAAGAAGGCCTGACTGACAAAGAATCCGTTCAGCCCAATGACAACATGCTTCTTGACACCTGTTTAAACCATGTTTACACTTCTATCATGCAAGCGACCATACAAAGATGGGGCAATAGCCTGGGTATTCGCATTCCTGGCCATATGGCAAAAGAACTTGCCCTCAAGAATGGCTCCTCCGTGGAGATCCTCGAGGATGGGGAGAACATCATCATAAAGCCAAGCAAAAAGCCGAATCTGGAAGATCTCCTCGCCCTCGTCACCGACGAGAATATCCATGAGGAGGAGTTCGCCCTTCCCGCCGGAAGGGAGGCGCTATGAGCGCCTATTCGCCTGAGCGGGGAGACGTCGTCTGGCTGGACCACGATCCGCAACGCGGCCACGAGCAGGCGGGGAAGCGACCGGCGATCGTCATTTCGCCGAGGCAGTACAATCAACGAGTGGGCCTTGCCCTTTTCTTTCCCATCACGTCCCAGGTCAAGAATTATCCCTTCGAGGTTGCCATAAGCTTGACCAAGGTAAAGGGCGTCATTCTGGCAGACCAGATAAAGAGCCTTGATTGGAAGGCCAGGAAGGTGAAGTTCATCGAAGCCGCGCCCGTGGAGATCTTCGAAGAAGTCAGGGCGAGGCTTGGATTGCTCCTTGAGTAGGAAGCTCAGTGCCAGCGCAGGGGGAGGGGTCTAACATGGTACAGGATCGATACAACGCCGTCCCAGATATGAGCACAACTACCGCGTATGCGCCTGACTTCCTCATCCCCCCGGGAGAGATCCTCGAGGAAACCCTCGAGGCGAGGAGCATCGCCTAGGGGGACTTCGCGCGGCGCACGGGACTGTCACTCAAGACGGTCAGCCTGGTCCTCGCCGGGAAGGCACCCATCCTTTCCGATACGGCTATCCAGTTCGAGCGCGTGCTCGGTGCTACGGCCTTTAATGCCAGCTGAAGAGATTGAATATTTTATGCTGGCGTCCATTCAAGAGCGTGTTAGGGAAGCCGCGACGAGATCGCAGTCCGCAAGACCATCTGCGCCTTCCTGAAGATCCTTCATCCCTCCGGGGAGCCGAGCGCGGAAGAACTCGCCGAGTATGTCGAGTACGCCATAGAGGGCCGCAGACGCATCAAGGAACAGCTCAACAAGCGCAAGACCGACGAGGAATATGCCAAGATCAACCTTTCCTATGTCGATGTCGCCGGGCAGGAGCACATTGTATTCTGCCCCGAGTCCATGGGATCCCAGAATACTCTCGCACCGCTACGCAGGGTCATCGATGAGGAAGCGGCACAAGGCGGGAACAGGGAAAGACGAAAACCAAAATCGTTTCCAAGCCACAGCCCTTGGCTGTGGGACGCGTTGAAGCAGAGGGTGAGGAGGGGAAGGTATCCAAGCCTTCGTCAGGAACTGATCCTCTCAAGGAGAAGCACTTCCGCATTTTCTACGGCGACACCGGCTTTGGCTATGACGCCATTTTTGGTGAGTACCTTCGGGGTGCCAAGACCATTGAGGTAGAGGACCCTTACATCCGGAGCCAGCACCAGGTCCAGAACTTCATCCGCTTCTGCGAGCTTGTCGTGAAGACTGGCGAGACGGAGACGATAGTTCTCCTCACGAGTGCCGAGGATCCGAGCCAGCAGAAAGAGGCGCAGGAACGCTTTGATAGCCTCAAGGAAAGCCTGGCCAACGTCAACATCGGACTCGAGTACAAGTTCAAGGACAATCTCCATGATAGGGAAATTCGGCTTTCGAATGGGTGGAGGGTCAAGATTGGGCGCGGACTCGACATCCACCAGAAGCCGGAGAGCTGGTTTGTGATCGGGGCGAATGATCTCAATCTGAGGCCGTGCCTGGAGACGATGGTGGATGTGTTCAGGGGGTGAGGGCGGGTCGATGAGGCCGGGATTGTCCACCCACATTCCGACCAGGCGCTTGATTGCACCCGCGAGTAGGTTAGGCGACATATTCATAATATAGATTAAAATGGAAACTTGATCTGCACGGATGCGCACAACTTTTTATGGAAGCGTGGCGGGTACTGTCATGCTTATCACAGCTTGCTGAGGCTGCATTTCTAGTTCATCCACCAATTGCGTACACAGCACTCTCCCCCGGAGGGATGGCCTGGGCTTCGTCCAGGGCAATCGAGCTCCAGATCCGCATGAGCGCCGCATTCGCCGGGGCTACAGGCGCAAAAGCCAGGTTCCCGACGACATGCACGACAAGGTAGCGCCTGCCACCTGCGGACAATATCCATGATAACACTGAGGATCCTCCGGCACCGTCCCAGTCGGGGATGCTGGCTGTGGCGCCACCGATGCCAGGAATCAAAGCCCGGAGTGCTCCAAGGTTGCGGTAGGCGGCGACGAGGGAGTCGGGGTTTCCTGCCTGCTCGAGGGCCGAAGGCGTGGCGCGGTTCTGGCCTGCTTCCACGCGCTTTGTGGCGCGGGTCCAGGAAACAGTCGGAGGATCCTTCCTGTCGGGCGTCCAGGGGAAGGCGTCCCGTCGTGCCACGTCATCGTTCTGGTAGCGGCGTCCGGTCATGCCGAGTTCCTCCCCGTAATAGATGAAGGGAAGGCCAGGCAGGGTCAAGGTGATGGCTGCTGCAATGCGGGCACGGGCCAGGGCAGCGCGCTTGGCCAGGGTCACCGCGCCCTGCTCTCCTGCCTGGGGACCCCAGCCCTCGGTGGCATTCGCGCCTGCGCGCTGGAGGAGGAGCCCCATCGAGCGGTCCTGGTCGTGGTTGGACAAGAGCGGTGCGAGGGTGAAGCCCGGGGCCTTGGAGTACTGAGCCGCATCGCGGAGATAGGACTCGATGAAGGCAGAGCCCCCGGAACCCGAGGACAGGGCCAGGCTGCGTTTCGCGGTGGGAAAATCGAAGAGAAGGTCAAAGGCCGGGGCGTAGGCGGCGATCTCGGAGGGGTTCTCGGTGAGCACCTCGCCGAGGAAGAGGACGTCGGGCTTGATGCGGCGTGCGCTGCGCCTCAAGTCATTCCAGAAGGCGCGGTTCTGCTGTACCGAGGGATCGCCGGGAGCGATCTCGTTGGGATCGAAGACGTGCTTGGCGGCATCGAAGCGGAAGCCGTCGACGCCGTGCGAGAGCCAGAAACGGAGGACATCCTTGAGTTCGTTGACGACATCGGTGTTGCCGCAGTCAAGGTCGGGCATGCCGCTGCCGAAGGCGGAAAAGTATTCATAACTGCCACCATTTAGCACAGGGGCGGGATAGAAGCGTCCGAGCCCGCCTGAACCGTAGGCCTGGCCGGCCTTTTTAAAGCGATAGTACCTGGCGTAGGGGCCCGTGGGGTCGGCGAGGGCAGCCTGGAACCAGGGATGGGAACTCGAGCTGTGGTTGAAGACCTCGTCGAGGATGACGTGGATGCCCCGTTTGTGGCAGGCCGCCACGAGGGCATCGAAGTCGGCAAGGGTTCCGAGGCGCGGCGAGACGCCCTTGTAGTCGGTGACGTCGTAGCCGTGGTAGGAATTGGCGGGATTGATGGGGGACAGCCAGATCGCCTCTACTCCGAGGTCGCTTTTCGTCGCAGGGTCCCCGTCGTTGAGCCAGTCCAGGTGTTCAGTGAGGCCTTTGAGGTCCCCCCATCCGTCTCCGTCGGAGTCCGCGAAGGAGTAGACGAGGACCTGGTAGGCCGGTCCTGTCGCGGCCTTCCACCAGGGCGCGGACTGGGCCGATAGCGGGGCGCAGAGAAGGGAAACAAAGAGTGCAATTGCCAAGGTCTGGACGTTCTGGCGGCGGCTGCCATTGCTGCCGTGGCTGCGGCCGGGTTGGAAAAGGGGCACGGGACTCCTCCGATGGCGGCCCGCGTTGTGGTCGGGGACGCTTCACTGTAGTGTAGCACGGAGGGAGGCTCTTGATGAACCTGGACATGGGCATAGCGGTGCCGGCGCGTGGTGATGGTCCGGTTCGCTGGACAGCCACCGACCGCTCTGGTGGATTCATCACGCTCGGGACGCGGGAGGGCTTTCCAGCTTCAGGCTACTGGAGGGGCGAAGCCCGCCTTTTCATCGATGCCTGGCTCGTGGATTCAAGCGGTCGCCCTCTCGGACGCGACTCGGCCCTCGAGGTCAGGGTGGAAGCGGAGGGACTGATATCGCGCCATGCTGCGCCCGGCCGATCTGCAGGCGGCATTGGCCTTGGCATCCATCCCCTCCTCGGTCGCGCCGCGGTCGGGTTTTCGCTGCCTGATGGACTGCCCAAGGGCTGGTCGCTGGCCATCGCCCTGCCTCTTGTGCCAGTCATAAGGTTGGATGAAGCAGGACATGCCGGCGAGGGCCAGTCCCTTGCTGGCTGCCCCGCTTTCGGGCTCGGCCCGGAGGCGCGGGGACAGTGGGCCAGCCTCGGCGCTACCGGAACCTGGGCGGCCGGGACGACGGTCGAAGTCCACTGCGACGCTGAGGGAAAGACCGGCCAGCGAACACTCATAGTTATGAACAAAGGCGGACAAGCCCCCTGGCTCAGCGTCTGCCTGGCCTTCGGGGATGACGCGGGGGCTGCTGCAGGCCTGGCGCGCGACCTGGTGGATTCCGCTGCCCTGGAGGCGCATCGGGCCGAGGTGGAGCGCCTATTGTCCGGGCCTTCGATAAGGACGGCCGACGGCGACTTTGACCGGGCACTGGCCTGGGCCTCGTATTCCGGGCGGCTCCTCGTGACCCGGGAAGGTGGTCTCGGCATCTGGGCGGGCCTGCCATGGTTCCGCGACAACTGGGGCCGCGATACCTTCATCGCCCTGTCAGGCATACTCCTTGTCCGTGGACTCTGGGACGAGGCGCGCGAAGTGCTCTCGGGTTTCGCTGCCCTCCAGGACTGCGACCCTTCGAGCCCGACCTTCGGACGCATCCCGAACCGCTACAGGGGGCCGGGTGACGTCATTTACAATACTGTCGATGGGAGCCTCTGGTTTGTCCGTGCCCTCCTCGAATACGGGGAGGCCTCGGGCGACGCGGACTTCGTGCTGGGGCTCCGGAACGCCGTCTACGGCATCCTCGATGCCGAGCTCGGCCGCTGCGACGCTGAGGGCTTCCTCCTGCACGCGGACGCGGATACCTGGATGGACGCCCGCATCGAGGGTCGCCTTCCTTGGTCCCCTCGAGGAAATCGGGCCGTCGAGGTCCAGGGCCTCTGGTATGCGGCCCTCCACTCAGGCGCCCGCCTTGCGCGCCTGGCCTCCGAGGACGCCCGCGAACGGCGCTACACCAGAGACGCAGCACGCCTGCGCGGCTCATTCAGCTTGCGCTTTTACGACCCCGACTCGGGGCAGCTCGCCGACCGTCTGCTGCCGGACACCGAGAGTGGCGATGATGGAAGGGCCGCCGAGGGTGGGCCCTGGGCCGGCGGTCCGGACAGCTGCGGACGCCGCGACCGCCGTGTCAGGCCCAACCAATTGCTCGCATTGTTCGCGGCCCTTCCCGTCGCCGAAGCCGGGGGCGAGGGCCTCCTCGACGCGGCGACATCGGCGGGTGTAGTGGCTTCGGTCGTTCCCCAGCTGGTCTATCCCTGGGGCGTCGCGACCCTCTCCCAGGAGGATCCCTTCTTCCACGCTGCCCACGAAAGGCCCGGCCTGTACCACAAGGACGCAGCCTACCACAACGGCACGGCCTGGGACTGGCTCATGGGTCCGGTTTCTACCCTCCTCTGCGCTGTCCATCGGCAGGACCTCGCCGGGACCCTCGTCAAGGAGGCATCGAAGCGCATCCTGAAAAGCGGCGCTGCGGGAAGCCTGGCCGAATGCGGCCATGCCCTTCCCGACGCCAGGGGAAGGTTCATCCAGTCAGGCACCTATTCCCAGGCCTGGAGCGTCTCCGAGTTCGCAAGGACCGTCTATCGCGACCTCCTCGGCTTCAGGCCACATCTGCTGGAAGGCAGGGTGACGATCGCGCCACGCATTCCGCCTGAATGGGGCGGGGTTACAGCCACGCTGCCCCTTGGCGCCGGGGCAAGCCTCGAACTCCGCATCGAAGGCGGAAAGGGGCTGCCTGGGAGGGTACCGCCATCGGGCGGAAAGCCAGTAGACCTAAGTATGAATATCATAGTTAAAAAAATACAGGAAGATGGAGGTGAGGGGGTGGGCCGTGACCTCCGCATCGACTTCGACCTTTCCGGGACGGACCGGGACTTCGGTTGCTCCCTCGGGCTCCCGGCAGGGGAGACGGCTGAGCTTGCCTTTGATGCGGCTTCTGGAAGGCTCTTCGCCAGTGTCGGCGGAGGGGCGCCATGTGAGCTGGTCTCCGTCATGCTCAGGATGCACGATCTACGCGCATCCGCGATCTGTCTTGCCGTTCCACGCCGCCGTCCCTGGTGCAGGGCCGGCTTCGAACGCGACTGGCTCAGGCGCATCATTGAAGGAAGCAACTATGATGCGGGTCCCCGGGTCTGGCTGGAGGCCTGGTATTCCTCCCGCTCCTTCGAGCGATGTTACGGGGACAGCCGTCGTTTCGGAGCCTTCCCGGGCAAGCGGAGCAGCCTCTTCCGTCTTTGGGCCCCACTCGCTTCGGAAGCCGAACTCATCCTTTTCGCCGACGGCCTTACGGGTCCCGAAGTCGCTCGCCACGCCTTCCTTCCGGAGGGACGGGGCTCCTGGTCGCTCCGCCTTTCTGGAAATCTTCATGGCAGCTATTATCGGTTCAATCTCCGTGTCTTCGGCAGGATGCGCGCGATAGCCGACCCCTGGGCACGCAGCGCAGGAACAAATGGATTTCGGAGCATGGTCGTCGATTTCGACCATGTCGAGCCGCCGGGCTGGCACCGTTTCAAGGCTCCGGCCCTGGCCAGCCCCAACGACGCGGTGATCTGGGAGGCCCATATCCGGGACCTCAGCTCCGGGCCGTGCTGGGGAGGACCGGAAGCGCTCCGCGGAAGCTACGCCGGAGCGGCCCTCTCTGGCACCTGCTCCTCCGAGGGTGTGGCCGACGAAGGAAGCGAAGCCCCTGGAGTGCCTACCGGCCTGGACCACGTCGTCTCACTTGGTATCACCCACATCCAGCTACTCCCGGTCAGTGACTTTGTGTCCGTGGACGAGGGGAGGGCCAGGGATCCGTCCTACGCCCTGCCCCACAGGAGGGCTGTGTTCAATTGGGGCTATGATCCGGCGGGATGGTTCCTCCCGGAGGGCTCCTATGCTTCGGGCAGCGCGGACGGCGAGGCCAGGGTCCGTGAATTCCGCGCCTTGGTGCAGGCTTACGGGCGTCGTGGCATCGGCATCATCATGGATGTCGTCTATAACCACGTGCCCGACGCGGAGGCCTCGGCCCTCGACGCAGGCGCTCCCGGCTACTTCTTTCGGCCTGTTTCCTTTTCCGGCGCTGGGGACGATGTGGCCAGTGAGCGGGGAATGGTGCGCCGCCTGATAGTCGCCTCGCTCGAAATCTGGCTCCGGGACTACCGGGTGGCGGGCTTCCGCTTCGATCTGATGGGGCTTCTCGATGTACAAACAATGCTGACGATCCGGCGACGACTCAGGCGGATCAGGCCCGACGTGCTGATCTATGGCGAGGGCTGGGACATGTACCGGGGTGCCAGCATGGTGGCGGCGAGCCAGCGCGAGATGGGACGCCTTCCTGGCATAGGCATGTTCAACGACGCCGCGCGCGACGGGATCAGGGGCTCGGTCTTTGACGCGAAGGCCAGGGGTTTCATCCACGATGGCAGCCGCGTCATGGACCTGCGCCTGGGCATAGTCGGGGCTGTGTCGCATCCGGGCGTGGACAATGCCCGCGTGGAGGGCTCGGTCAACAAGGGCCCCTGGTCGAAAAAGACCGCCTCCTCCCTGGTCTATGCCGAAGTCCATGACAACCTCAGCTTTGCCGACAAAAACCGGCTTGCGCTGCCGGACCTGAGCGAAGGGGACTATGTCCAATTGCAAAGGCTTGGTCTGGGCCTGGTCCTCCTGTCCCAGGGCATCCCCTTCCTCCATGCCGGAGGGGAATTCCTCCGCTCGAAGGCCATTCCCCTCGCATGGATCGAAGGGGCCGCCCGAGGCGGGCCGCCCCTTCCGCCCGACCTGTCATGGAGCCAGGATGGGAATCATGCCTATAGTCATAACAGCTACGACCTGTCGGACGAGGTCAACGCCCTGGACTGGGGGGAGGCCGGGCGGCGACGGGACCTTGTGGCCTTTGTCGCCGGCCTGGTTGCCCTCAGGCGTGCCCATCCCCTGTTCAGGATCCGGAAGGGTAGGGAAGTCCGGAAACGGCTTGCCTTCCTGCCTGCTGTGGCGGGCCTCGAGGCCTGGACCCTCCGTGGGGGCATGCGTGGCGAAGCCTGGGCCGAGGCCCTGGTAGCCGCCAGCGCTTATGGCGCCACCCCTGTCTTCCGGCTTCCACC
>JBMOIK010000112.1:0-10695 GCA_049317365.1 Rectinemataceae bacterium
CCATCCCTGTCCTGACCATGCTCGCAGAGCGGATCTTCCTCCGCACGAGATTGCCTGCGCGAGCCTACTTCGGGGCAGGACTCTCCCTCGCCGGCGTAGTCCTCATCGTCGCGCGCACAGGCGAGGCAAGCAGGGGCATCGCCGGCTGGCTCTTCATGGGACTGGCGGCTGTCTGTTGGGTCGGCTACGCCTTCCTCACCCGCGCAGTTCCCCGGAGGCAGGGTCAGGTCACCATCGCCTTCTGGCAGAGTCTCTTCGGCCTCATCGGCTTCATTCCCTTCGCGATCGCGGAATCGGGACAGTGGAGGATGCCGAGTCCGATCGCCTGGCTCAACATCGCCTATCTAGGCGTATTCTGTTCGGCTCTCGGGTATTGGTTCTACATCACCTCCCTCGACATCCTCGGGCCGGGTGGGGCAAGTGTCTTCATCAACCTCATCCCCGTCATCTCGGTCATCGCGGGTTTCGCCGTGCTGGGCGACCGGCTCACTGCCGGGCAGTGGGTCGGAGCCCTTGTTGCGATCGCCGGCGTCTGGCTTGCGACGACTCCATCCCGGAGGAGTCGAGGACCGGCGACCGCTGCCTGAGCCGGGCAATCAGCTCCCGAGGCCGCAGCATTTCGCTTGACAATGCCCGGAGTTCGGCAAAAATGAATCGTTATGAAATGCCCCACTGAGGGCCGATGCAGGAGGAAATTGCATGATCGACAAGGTCGTGAAATCGGCGGACGAGGCAATAGCCGGCATCAAGGACGGGATGACCCTCGTCGTGGGCGGCTTCGGCCTCTGCGGCATACCCGAGAACCTGATTAGCGCCCTCGTGAGGTCCGGCGTCACGGATCTCACCTGCATTTCCAACAACTGCGGCGTCGACGACTGGGGACTCGGGCTCCTCCTGGGCAAGCGCCGCATCAGCAAGATGGTGGCGAGTTACGTCGGCGAAAACGCGGAGTTCGAGCGGCAGTACCTCTCAGGCGAGCTTGAGCTGGAGTTCGTGCCCCAGGGAACCCTCGCCGAGCGCATGCGCGCCGGAGGAGCCGGCATCCCGGCCTTCTTCACGCCCGCCAGCTACGGAACACCGCTGGCCGAGGGCAAGGAGACCCGTGAATTCGATGGTCACAATTATGTGATGGAGCGCGGCATCGTCGCTGACTTCTCCATCGTCGCGGCATGGAAGGGTGACCGCCTGGGCAACCTCGTGTACCGGAAGACGGCGCGCAACTTCAATCCGATGGCAGCCACGGCAGGGAGGATCTGCATTGTCGAGGTCGAGGAGCTTGTCGAAGTGGGCGAACTCGAACCGGACCAGATCCACACACCCGGAGTCTTCGTACATAGGATGATCGTGGCCAGCCGCGAGAAGCGCATCGAGCGCCGTACCATCCGGGAGGATAAATAGATGCCCCTCACACGCGACCAGATCGTTCAGCGCGCTGCCCAGGAACTCAAGGACGGCTACTACGTGAACCTCGGCATCGGCATCCCGACCATGGTGGCCAACGCCATTCCCCCGGGAGTGGAAGTGATCATCCAGTCCGAGAACGGGATCCTCGGCATGGGGCCCTTTCCCCTCGACTCCGAGGTGGACGCCGACCTCATCAACGCCGGAAAGCAGACGGTCACCCTCGCTGCAGGAGCTTCCATTTTTTCCTCGGCCGACTCCTTCGGCATGATCCGAGCCGGCAAGATCGACCTGTCCATCCTCGGCGCCATGCAGGTTTCCGAGACAGGGGATATAGCCAATTGGATGATTCCCGGCCAGCTTGTCAAGGGCCCTGGCGGTGCCATGGACCTCGTCGCGGGTGCACGCCGCCTCGTGGTCACCATGGAGCACGTGTCGAAGAAGGGCGAATTCAAGATATTGAAGAAGTGCACGCTGCCCCTCACAGGCTTTGCCTGTGTCAAGCGCATCATCACCGACTACGCGGTGATGGACGTCACGCCGGAGGGACTCAAGCTCGTGGAACTCGCCCCCGGCCAGACGGCCCTGGAAGTGCAGGCCAAGACCGGGGCAACTCTCATAATTGAGGGTACGGTTCCGGAGATGCGTCTGGCCTAGTCAGGAGCCCCACAATTCCGGCTGGCATTGTTGTCACGCATAGCTACGATTCGATACTATGCCGCGATGCTGCCGGAAATGACGGGGTCCCTTCCCCGAGGCAGCATCAAGGAGGCACGCGTGAAAGCCATAGTGACCGTCGTGGGCAGCGACAAGGTCGGCATCATAGCCCGGGTGAGCAACTTCCTCGCCGAACGCGAGATCAACATAGATGACATCAGCCAGACCGTCCTCGAGGGCAACTTCGTGATGATGATGATGGTCGACCTTTCCAGGAGCGCCGAACGCGTGGGCCAGCTCAAGGACGAGCTCGATGTCTTAGGCGAGCAGCTCGGGGTTTCCATCGCGATGATGCACGAGCGCGTCTTCAGCGCCATGCACCGCATCTAGGCCGCGCGATGCTTTTTTCCCCCTTCGAGATCAAGGAGACGGTGGACATGTTCCACCACCAGAAGCTGGACATCAGGGCCATCACCCTGGGCATATCCCTCCTCGACTGCGCCTCCCCCTCCGGTCCGGAGTCGAGGCGCCGCATACGTGAAAAGCTCCTCCGTGTCGCGGGCCCCCTCGTGCGCGTCGGCCGCGAGATCGAGGCGGAGTTCGGCGTTCCCATCATCAACAAGCGCGTGTCGGTGACGCCCATCGCCCTCGTGGCGGCCGCCTCGGAGGAGGATGACTACGAGCCCTGGGCACGCACCCTCGACGAGTGTGCCAAGGAACTCGGCATCGACTTCCTCGGGGGCTTTTCGGCCCTCGTGCAGAAGGGGGTGGCCAGGGGCGACCAGAGGCTCATCACCTCGATACCGAGGGCCCTGGCCAACACCGACCGGGTCTGCGCCTCGGTCAACCTCGCCAGCACCAAGAGCGGCATCAACATGGACGCCGTGCGCCAGATGGGCACGATCATCCTCGAGGCGGCGGCACTGACCGCCGACCGCGACGGCCTCGGCTGCGCCAAGCTCGTCGTCTTCTGCAACGCGCCAGAGGACAACCCCTTCATGGCCGGCGCCTTCCACGGTCCCGGAGAAGGAGACAATTGCCTCAATGTCGGCGTCTCGGGTCCAGGCGTGATAAAGGCGGCCATCGAATCCTGCCGAGGGGCGAGTTTCGACGAGTTGGCCGAAACCATCAAGCGGACGGCCTTCAAGATCACGCGAATGGGGCAGCTGGTCGGCGGGGAGGCGGCGAGGCGGCTGGGCGTGCCCTTCGGCATCCTTGACCTCTCGCTCGCCCCGACGCCCGAGGTCGGCGATTCCGTGGCCCGCATCCTCGAGGAGATGGGTCTTGAATCCACCGGCACCCACGGCACGACGGCGGCGCTGGCAATGCTCACCGACATGGTGAAAAAGGGCGGGGTTATGGCCTCGACCCACGTCGGCGGCCTTTCCGGAGCCTTCATCCCGGTTTCCGAGGACGAGGGCATGGTGGCAGCCGTGCGCGCCGGCTCGCTCAGCCTCGACAAGCTCGAGGCGATGACCTGCGTCTGCTCAGTCGGCCTCGACATGATCGCCCTTCCTGGCGATACGAGCGCCTCGACGATCTCGGCCATCATCGCGGACGAGATGGCCATCGGCATGGTGAACAACAAGACCACCGCAGTCCGCGTCATTCCCGTGCCCGGGAAAAAGGCGGGGGACTGGGCCGAGTTCGGCGGCCTCCTCGGCGGGGCGCCCATCATGCCGGTGCACCGCTTTTCGAGCGAGGCCTTCATAGCCCGGGGAGGGCGCATCCCGGCGCCGATACACAGCTTCAGGAACTGAAGAGGGGGGAGGGGCATGCATAACCACGAGAAGATACTTCTTTGCGAGATTGGGCGCAGGCCGCGCCTATTCTGGCAGAGGGTCTATTCCCGGCATATTTCTTTGCGATGAGCAATCCGCAATACCAGGATCGCCTCCCCTATGAGGGAGTAGATCACCCGCCAATCACCCACCCGATAAGAATACAGGCCCTCGAACTGCCCCTTGAGCGCTTTGTCCTTGCCGGGATTCTGCACAAGATCGGTATCGATCGCGTCGAAGATGCGCAGTGCCACCGATCGATCCAACTGCTTGAGGTCCTTCGTGACGGAAGCCTTGTAGCTGACCCTAGCTCCCATATCCCGCCCGGAATTCCGCGGCGCTCATGATCGGATCGTCCTTGTCAGTGAGCCGATCCAGAGCTATTTGGTAATCGGCGAACTCTGCGAAGTACTGCTCCAGTGCGGACTTGATGATAAAACTCTTGGGACGATGAAGCCGCTTGCTCGTCTCTTCAAGCTCCTGCTCGAGAACATCGGACAATCGAATCGAAATAGGAGATGGCATCGAATCCCTCCCTCCCTACATACAATGTAATACAAAGACTACAACGACTTTCGCTACTCGTCAATACATCCCTGTGAGTCACGCGCGAAGCTACGAAAGCCATTGAAAAGCCCGATGCCCTTCCTCCCCCGGTCATCTGCCCGCATCCTCCCTCCGCCTCTATTCCGCTTGACTGAAACCCTCCCGAGCCTCGATACTCCCCTTGCCGTGGGATTCGTGGAATGCGGTGTAAGTCCGCAGCGGTCCCGCCACTGTAACCGGGAATACGGTCAACTTCCCTTGCTGCCGCCAGGCGACAAGGGGCCATTGTGGTCCATCGTGGCCATGAGAAGGCGTTGACGCGATAGGCGATCCGGGAGCCAGGATACCGTTCCACGGCGTGCCTCGCGTTGTTCCTGCCCGTGAGGGCAGGGTGCGGGGCGGAACTCCGAGGACTTGAGGAAACGCGGTGGCAGCTTCCAGCATTGGCTCTAACCAGTAGTTTTGTCCCTGCCCGCCTGACAAGGTCATTCCCCTTGGGATGGCCAGCGTGTCTTCTTGCCCTCCTCGCCCGAGGAGGCCGCGATGCAATGCCATTCCCGAACCCGCATATTGATCGCGGGCCTAGTAGCCATTCTGGCGCTCCTTCCTCTTTCCCCGCTCCCAGCCGAGGCCCTCCTTTCGGGCAGGATTGAGATCAGTGCGGAGGCCCCCCCCCGTGCACCCGAGATCACGGCGGGCAGTACTCTCATCGATGCGACGGCCATCGCCGCCTCGGGTGCGGCCACTCTGGGGGAGGCCATCTCGGTGGCCCCGGGGGTGGATGTCGAGGCAAAGGGAGGGGCCGGGTCGCAGTCCGTCCTCAGCATCAGGGGCTCTTCGACCAATCAAGTGCTTGTGCTGGTGGATGGAAGCCCCGCCTCAGACCCCTCGACCGGCCAGACAGACCTTGCCACCCTCGGGCTCAGCTCAAGCGACATCGAATCCATCGAGGTCCTCAGGGGGGGGGCGAGCGCCCGCTATGGAGCCGATGCCATAGGCGGGGTCGTGCTGGTTACCACCAGGAAGGCAGGGAAGCCAAGCCTGGAAGTATCCCTTTCCAACCTTGTCCGCCTTCCCTTTGCCTCGGTGGAAGGTTATGGCCTCGCTGCGGTCACGAAGTCACCTGATCCCCTGGTCCTCGTGGATGGACAGGAACTTGCCCTCAGGTTGGCGCTACCTCAGGGCCTGATCCTGTCCGCTGCCTTCGAGAGGGCAGGAAACGACTATTCCTTTACTGATTCAAGCGGCGAAGTCCGGGCGCGGAACAATGCTGGACTGATGGGCGGTCGCGCCCGCGTCTCCTGGTCGGGGACGCTGTGGGGAGCTGCAGCCTCTGCCTCCCTTGAAGGTGACGCGCGGAGGCTTGGCATTCCAGGCAGCATCACCGCGCCGACACCCGAGGCGGTGGAAGAGGATGGCAATGGCCGGTTCAAGTGCTCCTGGGCCACCGATTCCTTCTTCAGCGACCACGTCGGATTCACAACCCTGGCCTACGCTTCCCTTAAGAGCTTTGTCTATCGCGAAACCCAGGCCGCGAGCAGCGACGGGAGCGAAGCAGGTCGGCTGGGCTTGGACGCGAGCTGGTCCTGGCTTGCCATGCCGGGAACTGCAGTGGGCTTCGGCTTTTCCAGCCGCTACGAACGCCTCCAGTCCAGCTCGATACTCACCCTCTCCGGTTCCGTTCCCGAGCGGCTGTCTGGAGGGGTCTGGATCGAACCGCGTGTCTCGACGGGTGACTGGGACCTGGTACCCACGGCACGTGTGGACCTGACGAGCGATTTCCCCTCGGGATTCTCCTTTTCCTTCGCGGCAGCGCGGAGGATCGGCGGGGGTCTGACCCTCAGCGCCAAGGCTTCGACAGCCTATCGCGCCCCGAGCTTCGACGACCTCTATTGGCCCGCGGACAAGGGTGTCGCGGGCAATCCCGGCCTCAGGCCCGAAACCTCCTATGGACTCGACCTCGGCCTCGAACTCGGGAGCGCCAGCCCGGGAAGTCCCGGCACTGCTAGCCGCGGCTCCGGGCTGACAGCCACGGCCACTGCCTTCGCCCGCTACGCCCAGGATGTGATCCTCTGGCAGCCGGGAGACGACGGGGTATGGAGGCCGAGCAACTGGGGGAGGGCCCTGTATCCGGGCCTGGAGGCTACGCTCCGGACCGAACTCGGAGCCGTGGGCGTGACACTCTCGGCCACCCTGATCCACAGCATTGTGATGAGCGGTTCCATCGACCTTGCGGACGACCGCCGGGTTCCGATGCTCCCCGAGGCGGCCTTCACTCTCGCCTTGAGCCGGGATTTCGGGCCCTTTTCCACGGGTCTCTCCCTCGATTACGCGGGCCTGCGCTACCTGGGCACGGACAACCGCGCCTATCTGCCCTCCCGCCTCGTTGCGGATGCCCATCTCCGTGTCCGTGGTTCAGGCCCCCTGGCCTTCACCATCGACGCGACCAACCTCTTAGGCGAGCGCTACCAGGAAGTCCTCGGTTACCCGGTTCCCGGTTTCTCGCTCAGGCTGACAGCCACCCTCAGGCTCGGCGGCGAAGCCGCCAAGAGTCGATGAATGTCTACGAAGCCGCCTCTGGCGGCTGCCGCATCTGGCGGCGAAAGGGAGTTTTCGATGATGAAGCAGCAATTGGGAAGGGTCTCGGCTGGGGCGGGGGGGCGTGCCTGGCTTGCGGCCAGGGCTGTGGTTGGAGCCGCAGCCGCGAGTCTTGTCCTGGGCCTGGCCCTGCTGGGGGCTGGTTGTGCCCCGGTCGCTGGCGGGAATGTGGCAGCGACACCCCACGTCTATGCGGTAGCCTCCCACAGCGGAGGCCTCTACCAGATCGACGAGGCGACCGAGAAGGTTTCGGATGTTCCTCTCCTGTCGACGAACCAGAACGCGACGGGGGAGATCGTCTTTCACAATGGCATCGGCTACGTGGCCGTGGCGAGCTGGAGCAATAGCGCCCCTGGCCTCTACCGCTTCGACCCCGACACGCCATCGGTTGGAGCGACGAGGATCGGCGGGACCACAAGCGGAGCCATCAGCGCCCAGTACATCGCCTTCGCCTCCGATACCCTCGCCTATGTGACTTCAGCGGACTACAGCAAGGTCTACAGCGACGCCTTGTACTCCTTTAACCCTTCCAACACAGCTGCGGGCCTGGCCAAGGTGGCCGACCTCTCCTTTCCCCAGGATGTCACAATTGGTACTGACCGCAAGGTCTATGTCGCGGAGAACGGAAGCGGCAAGGTTGCCCGTTTCAACGCAGAGGGGACCGCCGTGGAGGCCTGGATCACCTGTACAACGACGGGGGCGACAGGCTTGCTGGCCGGGACCTATGGCGGCAAGGCCGGAATCTTCGTGGGCAACTCGGGACCCCTGGATGCTTCCTGGGCGTATACGAACGGCTCCATCGACTTCATCGCCGATTCCGGCACGACCGCAGTCGCTGTCGTCACCGGTCCTGTCGTCGGTCGCCTTGCTCTCCTTGGAACTTCCACACTCCTGGCCACCGGCGGCTATCCTGCCAAGACCTGGGCCATCGACCTGTCGGTGGCCAGCCCTGCCGCGGCAGAAGTCCTCGACGGGGCAGTCTCCTTCGGAGGCTCCGACATCAATGTCTATGGCAATTATGCCTACATCCCCGACGGTGCCACTACGGTCTACGTGTTTTCCTCGCTCGCCGGCCCGGTGACGAGGCTCACTGTGGGCAAATCCGGAGAGCTCGTCACGAACGTCGGCATCGACTTCTAGGCTGGAACTCCCGGACGGGCGGGTAGCTCAGGCGCTCGCCCATCGGACGAGCCGGGGCTGGCGGCGCAGGCTGGGCGGCCAAGCCTAACGCAGGCTGTAGACGACAGCCATCGAAAGCTGGGCGGTCACGCCGCTGGGGTTGGGCAGGGGGAAGGCGGCTTCCGCGAGTGCGAGGGCCGCCTTGTCCAGGATAGCCGATCCTGAGCTCTCGCCCACGCTCGAGGACAGGAGCCCGCCGTCCTTCCCCACCTCCAGCTCGACCCGCACCGTACCGGCCAGCGCCCTGAGCCTGGCTGCCTCGGGGTAGGCCAGGGAGGAGGCCATCCTCCGCGAGACCTCGTCGAGGATGATGAGGGCGGGATCAGAGGCCTGTGCCATGCCCGATCCGGTCGCCGCCTTCGCCTCGCCCACGATGATCCTGACGATGAATTCGGCGAGATTCCCCCTCACATAGGAGCTGGGCCTGGATGTGGCTGCCCGCGAGGGAAGGGGAACCGAGAGGTAGTGCCCGCCGGTGAAGGCCGCCGCCTCCCGGAGGGCACGCTCCCCCTCGCCCGGGATTCCCTCGAGGCCTATCGTGAAGACCTTGGCCCCCAGGGCTGCTGCGGCCTTGACCGCCTCAGGGAACCCGCTGCTCCGGGGTGGCCCCACCTCGGCAGCCTTGGGCGCGGCGTCCGTGAAGAGGAATACCAGGCGGAGTCCCTCCTCCGCGAAGCCCGTATCCTCGATCGCAGCGGCGAGCCCGGCACCAACCGCTTCCCGGGCGTCGCCACCGCTTTTAGCCTGGGCCGCCGCAAGGGCTTTCGTGAAGGCGCCTTCGTCATCGCCCAGTCTCGTCACCTGGGTAAGGAAGCTTTCTCCCCTGTCCTTGAAGAGCACCAGGGCAAAGCGCGGCTTCAGGTCCTGGCCGAGTGAAAGTGCCGAGAACCTGGTCATTGCAATTGTCTGCTTTATTCCGGGGAAGGCCTTGGCCATCGAGACAGTCGAATCGAGGACAAACACGATGTCCAGGGGAAGGGGCGAGGCTGGAAAGCGCGGCGAATCGAGGGTGACCAGGAGGGGAAGGGCCGGATTGGCGGGGACATCCACGACGCGGGCGCTGCCCCGGGCCGAGACCTCGAGCCGCATCGGCTTCCCCGAAGGGATGCCTGCGCCCTTCGCAAAGATGCTGAAGCGGCCATCGGAGGCAGCCCTTCCTCCTACCGCGATCCCGTTCCCCGCCCTGAGCTTCCAGGTTGCGAAGGGAACTCCGCGACCCTTCCCGTCCACCAGCTCCACGGGAATCCTGGCCTCGAAATCGAGAGCGGAAAGCGGAGCCGGCGATGAGGCGAGGTAGTCGAGGAAGGCCGGAAAGGCGGCACTGTCATCGACTTCCACGACGCTCGGGATGACGGGGTTGGATGACTGGGCGAAGGAGGCAAGGCCCGAGCCGGGAAGGGCGAGAAGGAGGCCCAGCAGGGAACTTCGAAGGAGGGCAGGATGGATCCGCATGCTTTTCCGCCTCAGTGTCCGAGTTCCCTCGACCGCTTTGCCGCAGCGTCCACCGCATCCATCACAATTGATCGGAAGGCCTTGCGCTCGAGGCTGTGGATGCCTGCCATGGTGGTCCCTGCGGGACTCGCCACGATGTCCTTGAGTTCCCCGGGATGGCGGTCGGAGCCCAGGATGATCCTGGCGGCGCCGAGGACGGTCTGGGCCGCGAACTCGTAGGCAAGTTCGCGCGACATCCCGTTGAGTACGGCTCCGTCGGCGAGGGATTCGATGAAGAGGAAGGCGAAGGCCGGTCCAGAGCCGGAGAGGGCGGTGACCGTGTCGAAGAGGCGTTCCTCCACGATGCGGGCGATTCCGGCAGTCGCGAAGAGGGCGCGCACCTCCTCGACGACCTCAAGGGGCACGGAGGCGTGGGCGCAGACGGCAGTGGTCCCCGAGCCGATGGACAGGGGGAGGTTGGGCATGATGCGTACAACCTGCGGGGGCTGGGGGAACCAGGCGCGGAGCGAATCCACCGGGATGCCCGCAGCCATGGAGACCAGAAGCTTTTCCGGGGGACAGGTTGCCGCGAGGACCGGAAGGACTTCAGCCACCGCGTGGGGTTTGACCGCGAGGAGGAGCCAGTCAGACGCGGCTATGAGGGAGGCGAGGTCACTCTCGAGGGCGATGCCGAATTCCTTCGCCAGACGCTGGCCCCGCGCGGGCGTGCGGTTCCACACCGAGATGTTGCCGTATCCGATGGCCGGTCCAAGGGCCGTGAGCATCGCTTCGACGATCCGCCCGGCTCCGATGAATCCAATGCGTCGTACCATCCTCTTCCTCCACTAGACATAACTATGAAGATACCGGCCTGGAAGACCTAGTCCCTGAGGCCCAGGACCTCGTTTGACCGCGCGCGGACCCGCGTGTGGAGCTCCCTGTCCCGGGACAGGGACTGTCCGTAGGAGGGAATGATCGCGTGCAGCCTGGCCTGCCATTCAGGGCTCTTTGCGCGGAGGCCGAAGCATTTTTCTATGAGCTTGATCATGGCGGGCACCGCGGTCGAGGCGCCGGGGGAGGCACCCAGGAGCGCCGCGATGGA
>JBMOIK010000113.1:0-10631 GCA_049317365.1 Rectinemataceae bacterium
CGATGGTACTGCCTTCGTGGTGGGAGAGTAGGTCGTCGCCAGGCTTTTTTTTATTTTTCAAGCAATCGCCCTTTCCTGTCGTTTCTCCATCATCTTGCCTGCGGGAATGCAGAACGCTACACTTATAGCGAATTCTGCACGGAAGCGAGGACGTCCATGAACGAAAAGGAAACGCAGCTTCAGCTTGTCACCTTCCAGATCAGCGAAGAGTTCTATGGCATCGACATAATGGATGTGAAAGGCATAGAGCGTGTGCAGGATGTCCGCTCAATCCCGAATGCCCCGGGCTATGTTGAAGGTTTGTTCAACCTCAGGGGCGAGTTCATTCCCATCATCTCCCTCCACAAGCGCTTCCATCTCAAGAAGGCGGCGGTCGCAGAGGATGACGAGTTGCTGTCAGGTTTCATCATCATCGACCTTGACGGGATGAAGCTGGGAATTGTGATTGATCGCGTGGAAAAGGTGGTGAGCATCGATGTTGCCGAAATCCAGCCACCGCCGAAGATGATTTCCGGAATCGGATCTGAATATATACAGGGTGTCATCAACCGCGAGGAAGGGTATCTGATCCTGCTTGATATCCGGAAACTTTTCAGCGCCAAGGAATTGATGAAGATTTCCGAGATACGCGGCTAGGGACGAGGGGATCATGGGCATTCCTGTCTTCAGGTCATTCGTCAAACGCAAGGACATGGACTTTGTCCTCACGAGCCTGGTAAACGATGCCTCCGAACCCGGGGAATTTGTCGCTCGCTTCGAGAAGGGCATCAAGGAATCCTTTGGTTGCGATCATGTCCTGCTTTTGCGAAGCGCCTTTCCGGCGCTCCAGATAGCGCTGGGCAGCCTTGGCCTGGCGAAGGCTGATTCGGTGGCGCTTCCCGCCCTTGCTCCCCTGTTCTATGCGAAGGCACTCGAATCGCTGGGGCTCTCTCCAGTCTTTTTGGATGCGGCGACCGAGAGCGGGGACCCGGACAGCAAGAGCATTGAACAGGCTTTCGCCGCCGCTGCTGCCCGACCCAGGGCCCTCGTCTGGGGTGGAGGCGGAACCTGTCTGCCTCCTGAAAACCTCTTCAGTGAAATCGGCATTCCAGTCATCGAGGATTTCACGAGGCGGATCGGGGCGCTCAGGGGTGAGTTCCCAGCGCGGAGCCATGGGACCATGACCCTCCTTTCCTTCGAGCATGGATCGATGCTGAGCTCCGGCGGTGGGGCCTGCGTAATGGCCATGGCTAGACGCGAAGGAACAATTCTCCGGAATATCGAGGATCAGGTAGTCCCTGAGCTCAGGATGAGCGACTACAATGCCGCCCTGGGGAGCGCACAGCTTCGGGAACTGGAGCGAACTATTGAAAAGCGAAGGGAACTCAGGAAGTCCTTCCTCCAATCGCTCGCCTCTGGTCGACATAAGGCATTTCGCCAGGCTGGAGAGGGTGACTCAGGACTTTGGAGCTTTCCGGTCGTCATCGAGAGTTCCGTGAAGGACGCCGTCCAGTACGCCAAGAAGAAAGACATCGAAACCACAGGCGCTTTCGAGGATTCCTGCCTCGCCGCCGGTCTTGTTCCTGAGGGTTCCTGCCCTGTCGCCCGGTCGCTCCTGCTTCGGACTCTCTTGTTCCCGCTTCATCAGAGAATCGGCAACAGCGGCGCCCAGAAGGTTTCCAGGGTTCTTGCGACGCTGCCTTAGGGAGGAGCATGTCGAAACGGCGTGTGCTCATAGTAGCGAACAGCTCGAAGGCGGAGGCACGGGATCTTGCCGGCGTACTTCAGAGCCATCTGCTTGCCCTCGGCATCGAGGGTCTGGTCACCGATGGTTCGCGGGCCGCTTCCGAGGATGCCCTGTCGAGCGGGATCGATCTTGTCATCTCCCTGGGCGGCGATGGTACGGTGCTGTCTGCCGCCCGCCTGGCTTCGCCCTCGGGCATTCCCATCCTTCCCTTCAACCTCGGAAACCTGGGTTTCATCGCTGGATTCGGGAGATCGGATTGGCGGGTATGTCTCGATGCCTGGTCCGAGGGACAGCTGGGCCTTTCTTCCCGTCTTATGTTGGCCATCTCGGTCCTCCGTGACGGAGAGCTGATCGCCTCGCACATTGCCCTGAACGACGGCGTGGTCGCCGGTCATGGAATAGCCAAAATAATCTGCCTGGAATTGAAAGCAGGCGGCTATCCCATGGGCGTATATAGGTCGGATGGTGTCATTGTCGCGACGCCGACAGGTTCCACCGCCTACAATCTCGCGGCGGGGGGGCCAGTACTCCATCCGGAGACGGACTCGATGGTGATCAATCCCATTTGCCCCTTCACCCTGTCGCATCGGCCCTTGGTGGTTCCAGGTACGGAGCGCATTGAACTTGCCGTGGAATCCCTGCAGCGGACGGGCGTGATCCTGACCGTGGATGGCCAGGAAACCTGCGCCTTGCTGCCAGGAGACCGCATCCTTTTTTCGCGTGCTCCGCGCAAGGCCCTCATCTATGTTCCCGAGCGTGTGTCCTTCTACGAGATACTCCGGGCAAAGCTGAACTGGTCCGGGGGCAGCGATGCTTGAAGAGCTCAATGTCCGCGATTTCGCCTTGATCGACAAGCTGGCGGTGGATTTCACCAGCGGCTTTACAATCCTTTCTGGCGAGACCGGCGCCGGAAAATCCCTCTTGATCGGCGCGATCGGATTTCTCCTTGGAGCCAAGGCGGATACGGGCATCATACGCACGGGGGCCGAGGAAGCGGTCGTAATGGGGCAGTTCGATCTCGGCGGGAACCAGGCTGCCCTGGACTGGCTTGCCGCCAAAGCATTGCCGGTGGAGGATACTACCCTGGTCGTGCGCCGCAGCCTTCGCTCAAACGGTAGGGGCCAGGTTCTGCTGCAGGGGCAACCGGTTCTCCGGTCAGATCTCGGTGCGCTCATGAACCTGCTGGTTGATCTCCATGGCCAGCATGAGCAGCAATCCTTGCTACAGCCAGATCACCATCGGATCCTCGTCGATCGCTATGCGGTGCTCGAGGAGGAACTCAGGGAATTCGCTGGCGCATTCTCCGCTTTGTCGCGGAAACGGAAGGACTTTGAGAGTGCGGAGATGTCAGAGCGTGAGCGCCTCCGTGAACTCGAGTTCCTGAGGTTTTCGGTAGCCGAAATCGAGGCTGCGAGGCTTCGACCCGGGGAGCTCCAGGAGCTCGAAACCGAAGAGCGGATGCTTGCCCAGCATGAAAGACTCTTTGCTTCCATCGAGGGTGCCTACCATATCCTGCGGGAAGGGGAGGATGAACATGCCAGTTCGACCCTTGCTGCCCTCAGGAAGGCACGGGTCGCCCTTGATGCGGCATCAGAGATAGATCCCTCGCTTTCGGGTATCGCGCAGCGCCTTGACGATGCCTTTTTCGAACTCGAGGACATAAGCGGTAGTCTCAGGAGCTATGCGGGTTCGCTGCGCTTCGATCCAGGCCGCCTCGAAGCCATCGAGGGGCGCCTGGCTGAAATAGGGAAGCTGCGGAAGAAATACGGGGATACGGTCGAGGAGATCCTGTCCCGCCTTGAGGGTGACCGGGAGCGGATTGGAACCCTTTCCACCTGGGAAGAGGCCAAGGAGGATCTGGCCAGACAGATCATCTCCCTGGAATCCGAGGTCCAGAAGCGGGCTCTGGGCATTTCGGAGCGCCGTACCCTGGCGGCCAAGGAACTCGCAACCAGGGTTGAGGCTCTCCTGCCGCCGCTCGGGATGGGCCGCGCCCGTTTTGCCATCAACGTGAGCCGCAAGACCCTGCCTGACGGCAAGGTAAGCGTTGGCCCCCATGGCATGGATGAGGTGGAGTTCCTCATCTCTCCGAATCCAGGAGAGGCGATGCGGCCGCTGGCGAGGATTGCCTCGGGAGGGGAGCTCTCCCGCGTGGCCTTGGCAGTGAAGACGATTTTTGCTGCCGAGGATGTGGCCTCGACCCTTATTTTCGACGAGATCGACTCGGGGATCGGCGGGGAGATCGCTGTTGCGGTCGGGGAGCATCTCGAGGCGCTCGGTGAGGGCAAACAGGTTCTCTGCATTACCCATCTGGCCTCGATCGCCGCACGTGCCGATAATCACTATAGGGTAGAGAAAAGCGTGGATTCAGGCAGGACTTCGACGAGGCTCGTCCGGATGGAAGGTCGGGCACGGGCCGAGGAGATCGCCAGGATGCTCGCTGGAGACCCGCGGGAGGAAGCCTCGATCGCCCATGCGACCGAGCTTCTCCGCAAGCATGGCAACTGGCGGGACTGAGCATGGCACGAATCACGCAAGAACAGCGGAACAGGTACTTCGACAAGGTCAAGGAATACAAGGTCTTCATAGACGGCATCATCGCCCATGAAAAGACCATTGCCTCCCTCCTTTCGCAGGACGAGGCAGGAGCGGCCTTCAAACGTCTCCACTTGGCCGAGGAAATGCTTGATCTCGCTTCCTGGCACCTGCTGATCAACTCGGTGTCGGTCGCCTACCTCGGAATGAAGAACGACGACATACTCATTGACGGCCGCAAGATCACCATGCGCGCGCTCAAGTACCTGGAGGATGTCGTGACCGACCGCCTCGACGTGCCCTTCTCGGAGTACGAGAAAAGCCTCGACGAGATCCGCGAGGTGGACGTCATCAGCCGGTACCGGCTTCTTAGGAAGTTCTGCTTTGCCATCGAATGCTTCGAGGCGGCCTTCGGCGAGAATTCGAAATACAGCAAGGGTTTCAACGAGATCTGGGGAAAGCTTTCCGCCCTCGGAAAGAACATGATCGATCTCAGAACCGTGATGACCGAGCTCGACTTCAACTCGTCCAACCGCGATGCGATGAAGGCACACCTCGCCATCGTGAAGGACCTGTTCAAGCGCAGCGCCGACCGCTACCGGGAGGAATACGAACTCTATTCGCACAAGCTGAGCGATTTCCGCATCGGCATCCAGTACCTGTCGGCCCTGCGGCGCATCCATGCCTCGATCAACGAACGGGACGAGGCAGAGAAGATGAAGCGCAACATCGAGGTCTGGAACACGAAATACGAGACCGATTCCAGGAAGAAGGCGGCGCAGGCCTAGGATCCTGCAGGTTACTGGACCTTGCCCGGGCGACCGTGACAATAGTGTCATAATTACTGCGATATGTCCCTGCAATCCCCGCCGGCGCAAGGAGGAACCATGCCCCCTTTCCTCATTCTTCCGCTCGCCTCCTTCCTCCTTCTGTCCTGCGCCGGGGCCCCCGCGGTTCTTCAGGGGACTGGCGCTGGCAGTTTCCGGGCTGTGGAATTCATCGTCGCCGTTCCTGCGACTACTCCCGCTTCCGCATCCTTGTACCTTGCCTCGAGCGAAAACGGCTGGAACCCACGGGACGCGCGCTATGCGCTGGCCAGGCAGGCTGACGGAAGCTGGACAGGCAGCTTTGCCTTCGAGTCCGGGACTGCACTGGAGTACAAGATCACCAGGGGCATCTGGGAATTCGTGGAGAAGGCCCTGGATGGATCTGAGCTCCCCAACCGGCAGCTTGTGGTCCCGCCTCCCGGCACGGTGTGCCGCGTTGAGGTCACAGTCGGTACATGGAGGGATCAGGTGGAAGAAGCAGGCCAGACCGCCACCGGGCTGCCAGGGCTCGAGATCGTGAAGGATTTCCCTCTGGCTGCCCTTGGTGTGGACCGTACGCTCAGGATCTGGCTGCCTCCCGACTACGCCGAAGACGGGAGGCGATATCCGGTCCTGTATATGCACGACGGACAGAATCTTTTCGACGCAGCCACGTCCTTTGCCGGGGAATGGAAAATCGACGAAGCCCTGGCCACCCTATCGCGACGAGACTCGGGCGGCGCGGTTCCCGTGGCAGCAATCGTCGTGGGCATCGACAATGGCGGGGGGGAACGCCTCAATGAGTATTCCCCCTTCTTCGATGCACGCTCCCCGAAGCCCAGAGGCGATCGCTATATCGAATCGATCGTGAAGGACCTCAAGCCCTGGATCGATGCCCGATATCGGACCCTGTCTGAACGCGAACATACCTGGATAGGCGGATCGTCCATGGGCGGGCTCATCAGCCTGTATGCGCTCTCTTCACATCCCGAGACCTTCTCGAAGGCCCTCTGTTTTTCGTCAGCCCTCATGTTCGGCAATCATGCGATGCTCAAGCTCATCACGACCAAGGGAATATCCCCGGATATCGCTGTCTATATCGATGTCGGAGCTCACGAGCGGGGTCTTCCGGTCGGCGACCAGTCCATGGTCGATGATTCCCGGAAGGTCTATGAGGCGCTTCTGACCACAGGGCTGGGGCAGGCAAGTCTCGCCTTTGTCCTTGATCCCACGGGTATCCATAACGAAGGTGCCTGGGCACGGCGCTTCCCCTCAGCCTACGAGTGGATGATCCAGGCTCCGCTTCAAAAATAGGAAGTCTGGGTCTGGAACGCTGCCCACTTTACAAAGGCAGGCTGTTCCTGCTAGAGTCGTACCAGCACAAGCTTGTCTGTATGGAGCGAGATATGGCCCGTAAGTGTGAAATCTGCGGTAAAGGTACCGCATTCGGCAATAATGTCTCTCACGCGAAAAATCGTACGCGCAGAACATGGTTCCCCAACCTCCTCCAGATGAGGACCAAGGTAGAGGGAACCGTGAAAACTCTAAAGATCTGCACCCGCTGCCTGAAGTCCGGGAAGATCGTCAAGTACGTTTAGAGCGCGACCAGCGCCGAGGTACCACATTGTGGAGAGTCGCCCTTGACAGGGCGGCTTTTTTTTCCTCTCGCCGGGGGGCAGGTTCCTGCGGGAGCTTGCCGCCCGATGTAGCGCCCGCGATACTGTGCCCATGCCTGAACTGCCCGACCTCGTCTTCATCCAGAAACGGCTTGCCCCAAAGCTCATCGGCCGCATTGTCGAGGCTGCTACCGTCAGTGAGCCTGTAGTACTCCGCATCCTCGAGCAGGGTGATTTCAAGGACTTGCTCGCAGGCCAGAGGATTCTTGATTTCGGTCGGCACGGTCCCTTCCTGCGTCTGGAATTAGAGCGACATGACCTGGTGATGCACCTCATGCTCGCGGGCAGGCTGCGATTGGGCCCCCGTGGAGAGAAAAGGCTCGCTCATACTGTCTTTACCCTTGAACTCGACGCCGAGGGCCGCCTGTCCTATGGCGATGAGAAGAATATGGGAAGGGTCTACCTCTGCCCCAAGGGGCGTTTCGAATCCATTCCCGGTTACCTCACCCAGGGCATCGATATAAGCACGGCCGAATTCAGCTGGAAGCTCTTTTCCTCGTTGATCTCAGGGAAGCGGAACCAGGCTCGCGTGTTCATCATGGATCAGAGCATCCTCTCGGCCATAGGCAATGCCTACGCCGACGAAATCCTCTTCGAGGCAGGCATCCACCCCAAGACCGCCTGCAACAAGCTCTCGGAGGCCGAAAGGCGCACGCTGTTCGAGGCAATTGGCTCTGTCATTGCCTGGGGTACCGAGGAGGTGGAAAGAGCCGACCGGCCAACAGAGGAGAAAGTGCGGGGACACATGAGGGTAAGGAACAGGGGAGGGGAGGCCTGCCCGCGCTGCGGAGGGACCATACGCAAGGCGGGCGTCCTTGGCTTCGACTCGTTCTTTTGCCCACAGTGCCAGAGTGACAGGACTGGACGGGGCCTCGACTGGAACAAGCTGCCTGTAGTTCCGAAGGTGGACCCACCAAGGGAGGAGCGATCATGAGCAGGGCGTCCACAGTGCTCGGCGATTTCGCCCTCGTGTTCACCGGTGGAGGTGTCGGAGCCATGGCACGATATGCCATCGGCCTGGCCTCCATCCGTCTGTTCGGAAGCGATTTTCCCTGGGGAACGCTGACAGTCAACCTTGCCGGATGCTTCCTGATCGGCCTGACGGTAGGAGCCATCGACTTCGGCCTGATCCCTGCTCGCGCTCGGCCCCTCCTCGTGACGGGCTTCCTCGGAGGCCTGACGACCTTCTCGACCTATGCCTGGGGTCTTTTCGAACTCGGTCGTCGCGATCACTGGAGCCGGTCGCTTATCCAGTTCGGTCTTGAAAACGTCCTCGGCATAGGCCTGGTCGTGCTGGGCTTCTGGCTTGCGGAGTCGCTCAAGCCCTAGCGGGCGAGACTGAAGGTCATGGCTGTGGCACTCCAGCGGGGAAACAATGTGGCCCCCGAGAGGAGGCCGCAGACTCAAGGGGAATAGGAAGGAGAGGAGATCAGGCCGAGAGTTCGGCGATATACCCCGTCCTGACACAGGTATCGAAGAGCTCCTTGGCCAGGAACTCCTCGCGCACATCCTCCCATTCGTCGTGCCGATGGGTGATGCGCACGTAGAAACCTCCTTCAGTCTCGGACATGAGCTCGAGGACCGATGGTTCCGCTCCAGCACTCTGAATGGCGAACTGTTTCATGCGCGTACTCCTTGGCCTAGAGTATCGGAGCGCTGCGCAGGGTAGTTTACCTCAGCTGTACCGGTCCGTCCCCCCGCCCTCTGCCTTTGTGGCAGCAGAGAGCTCGACATACTGTATGGCGTGCTCTCGAAGGCTTGCGATCTCGTCTTCGGTCAGGCTGCGGACGACCTTGGCGGGGCTGCCCAGGATCATCGACCTGGGCGGGAACTTCTTTCCTTGGGTTACGAGGGCCCCAGCGCCGACGATGGATTCCTCGCCGATGACCGCGCCATCGAGGAGGATAGCACCCATTCCGATGAGGCTGTGGTTGCCGACGGTGCAGGCGTGGACGATGGCTCCATGCCCGACGGTGACGCCATCCCCAACGATGCAGGGACCGCCTTCGACAGTATGGAGGACTGCGCAGTCCTGGATGTTGGAGTCCCTGCCGATCGAGATGGGCGCCATGTCGCCGCGGGCGACGGCTCCATACCAGACCGAGGCTCCTTCGGCTACGCTGACGCTGCCTGCGACCACGGCGTTCCAGGCGATGAACGCCGTGGCATGAAGGGTCGGGGCCGTGCCTCTGAACGAATGGATCATGCGATTCCTCCGGGCCGCGAGTGTGACGCTTCCGGGGGCTTCGGGCAAGTGCTTTCCTGTCAAGTCTCGTCAAGGGCGACGAGGCTGGGTCCACAGCGGCTTGCGAGTCCAAAGCCCCGGGATCGGCGTCCGACATCGAGGCGTCCTCGACATGGAGGGGTCGGGCCGCCTTATCCACGAGTTCATTGACAAGGGGAAGGGCGCCCAGCTACCGTGGTGCAGCACTTCACTACGGGGTTCCACGATGACACTGGCAGAAGAACTCAATGCGATCCTCGAGGGCTCGGCGGCCGGCCGCCTGCTCTCGCCCCTCGGGCGGCGCATGTATTTTCCGAAGGGCCTCCTGTCCCAGAGCGCGGAGGCTGACAAGCGCGCCACACGCTTCAACGCGACCATCGGCATGGCCTACGACAAGGGCGAACCCATGATCCTCGATGCGGTGCGAGAGGCGATGCCCGGGCTCACGCCCGCAGACGCGGTAGCCTACGCCAGCACGGCAGGCCTGCCTGCGCTCCGCGCCGTCTGGAAGGAAGCGCTCTACAGGAAGAACCCTTCCTTCGCGGGAAAGACCTCGTCGCTGCCGGTTGTCGTGCCAGGCCTGACCGCTGCGGTGTCCTACATCTCGGATCTCTTCCTCGACTCAGGCGAAGCGGTCGTGGTTCCTGACCTGCATTGGCCCAATTACCGCCTCATCGTAGAGGAGCGGAAGACTGCGAAGGGACTGACCTATCCGATCTTCGAGGGAGCCGGTTTCAACGTGAGGGGTTTCGAGGACGCTCTCCGCGAAGCCGCGGCGAAGGCCGGGAAAGCCGTCGCAATACTGAACTTCCCCAACAATCCCACGGGCTATTCGCCGACCCTCGCGGAGGCTGCAGGACTAGAGGCAGCGATCCTCCGGGTGGCCGAATCGGGAGCCGACATCCTGGTGGTCTGTGACGACGCGTACTTCGGCCTCGCCTATGAGGAGGGTGTCCTCGCCGAGTCCATGTTCGGGAGGCTGGCGGACGCCCACGAACGCGTCCTGGTAGCCAAGGCCGACGGCCCGACCAAGGAGGACTATGTCTGGGGTTTCCGCGTGGGCTTCGTGACCTTCGCGGGCAAGGGACTGTCGCCGGCCCAGGCCGAGGCCCTCGAGAAGAAGCTGATGGGCGTCATCCGTTCCTCGGTGTCCAACTCGACTCGCCCCGGGCAGGCAATTTTCCTGAAGGCCTTGACGGCACCCGGCTACGAAGCCCAGAAGGCCCATTACCGGGAACTCCTGGCCCAGCGCTACCGGAGGGTGCGCGACTTCCTCGCGAAGGCTGCGGTGCCCGCCTCGCTGCTGCCCCTCCCCTTCAACTCAGGTTACTTCATGAGCTTCGAGTGCAGGGGCATCTCGGCCGAGACGCTCAGGTTGAGCTTGCTGGACGAGGGTATCGGGACGATCGCGATCGGGGAGAAGCATCTCCGTGTCGCCTTCTCGGCGGTCGAAGCCGAGCACATCGATGAACTCTACGCGGCCATCCTGGCTGCCGCCCGCGCACTGGATACCAAGTCATGAACGGGACGGGTTTGCTGGCAACTACACTCCTGGTCTGCGTGATGGCTTCCTTTCCCCTGACAGCGCAGCAGGCGGCACTTCCCGAGCCGCCGCCGGCGACCACTGGGCAAACGCCGCCGGCGACCACTGGGCAAACGCCGCC
>JBMOIK010000114.1:0-10559 GCA_049317365.1 Rectinemataceae bacterium
GGAATCTTCTTGATGATTCGACATTTTCTTGGGGCTAGAACTCGGTACTCTCAAGGTCCTCACATCGGGAGTGGCGGGCGGCATCCCCGAATTGTAGACGACGGGAACCGTCTCGCGCCCGCGCCATTCGGATTCGGCAGGGTTCGCTTCCTCGGCTGGTCCCGAGTCTGTACGGCATTCCCGGAGTATCACTCCGCGATCGGCCGAAAGGTTCAACTGGCTCTGATCCTGAACAAGCCATCCCGCTTCGGACAGCAATACATCGATTGAATCTCTCGCCCTTTGTTCGGGATTCTGGTTCATGTGAAGTCCCGCTTCATAGTCACGCTCACAGCGCCTCCCAGGCATTGGCTACACAGCGCGTTCGTAGCTCTATGATGGACTCCACCGAGGCATAGGCGGCGTGGTCGCTCAGCACGACATCAGGAAGGGAACGGAGCGGTGAGCCCTGGGGCAGGGGCTCGACGGCGAAGACATCCAGGCCTGCCCCTCCCAGGCGCCCTTCCTGCAAGGCTGCGACCAGGGCATCCTCGTCGATGAGGCCTCCCCGCGCGGTGTTGATCACCATCGCCGTGCTCTTCATCCGGGCGATCGCCCCAGCATCAAGGAGGCCCCTGGTCTCACGGTTCAGGGCGAGGTGGATGGACAGCCAGTCGCTTTCGGCAAGGACCTCATCCAGCGACGCGGCGGCGGCTACGGGGTTCCTCGAAGCTTGTTGGGGAAGGGGGAGGGGTCCCTCGGAGAGGCTCCTCGACCAGACCAGGATGCGGGCAAAGCCGAGGCCGCTGGCTGCAGCGACGAGGGCGCGGGCAGAGCCTCCGTAGCCCAGGATTCCCAGGGTACTACCCGCCACCCTTCGGCCCGGCGACGCCTCGTTCCACAGGCCCTCCCTGATGGCCCGGTCCCTTGCGGGAATGCCGCGCGCCAGACTGAGGATGAGGCCAAGGGCGTGTTCGGCCACCTCCTGGCTACAGTAGTCCGCCACGTTCCGCACCGCGATGCCCCGGCGTTCGGCAGCCCCGACTTCGATGTTGTCGAGGCCCACCCCGTAGCGGGAAATCACCCGGCAGCGAAGGAGGGCCTCGATGGCGCTGCCGTCGACCCTGGCCAGGTTCACGAGGAGGGCCTCCGCGTCGCGGCACTGGGCAGCCACATCGCTGGCACTGACGCAGTCGGCGACCTCGAGGCGCCCTCCCCTACTCTCGACAAATTCACGCTCGATGCGGGCTTCGCCAAAGCGGTTGTCGGTGATCATCACGAGGGCACCCTGCCCAGCCGATCGCTTGCCCATGTCCAGCCTCCTTCAAACCCCCGCCACAGCCCACCCTCCGGCAGACTCCTAGCGCGCTGGCAGGATGATAGCCTCGCTCCGGGAGGCATAGCCAGCGGCGGTTGGATACACCGTCACGAGGGTCCCTCCGAGGAGGTCAGCCGCGTGGTAGGAGGAGGGGCCGGTCTTCGTGCCGTAGGTAAGCCGGATGCCCTCCA
This sequence comes from Rectinemataceae bacterium, assembly GCA_049317365.1. Lineage (GTDB taxonomy): Bacteria > Spirochaetota > Spirochaetia > Treponematales > Rectinemataceae > CAIJMU01. The sequence goes on from JBMOIK010000114.1 coordinate 1,489, forward strand.
CCAGAAGGGAGATATTGTTCAGGTGATCGTGGCCTGAAAGGATCTCCGAGGTGCTTCCGAGCCGCTTCACCCTGGCAAAGAGACATGAGTCCTCCAGGGGCGGGCAGGGAGCCTCGCGGGCGAAGCCGCGGTCTGCCGCTCCTCTTCCATCCCGGTGGAAGGCCTCGACGGCAGCGCTCATCTGGGGCAGGGGAATGTGGAAGGCGAGGAGGGTGGGCAGCGGCCGGGAACCCTGTCCGCGCGAAAGGCCCTCTCCGCCCGAAAGGCCCTGCACCAGCCATTCGTACCAACTGATCTGATCGGGATGGATGTAGTCGTAGTAGCGCCGACCGCCGGGATAGTTCCGGTACTCGCCTGAGTCGAGCATGACCAGGGCGAAGGCGTCCCGCCCCCCGCCATCGACCAGGCGGAGGACCCAGTTGCCGACACCATGGATCGAGGCGGGCCCGGGCGAGAAGAGGGAGCCCTTCGCCCTGGCGTAGAGTTCGCCGTACCAGGACCTTGGCCGCGGCCCCTCGGCATCGTGGTTTCCCAGGACGGTTCCCCAGGGCCTGCCAAGGCTGCCCAGGAGGGCGGCAAACGATTTCGCGGCCCCCGGCGCAAAGGGACCCACGCTGTTGTCGCCAAGGCTCAGGATGAAGTCGGGCTCGGTGAGGGCAGCCAGCTCCCGGATCTGCCGGAAGCCTGCAGCGTCCATGAAGGGCTGAAGCCCCACCTGGATATCGGCCAGCACAAGGATGCGGAAGGTCCCGTCGGCGCCCAGGGGAAGGGAGGGATAATCCGAGGCGTGAAACTCCCCGAAACTCGCGGGGCTTGGGCCTGCGGCCAGGGGCGACAGGGGCAGGGTTGCGGGTTCGCCAAAGAGGCCGCAGCCAAGGCCGAGGCCAGCCAGAAGGAGGGGCAGGATCGCTGCCTTCACGCGCGCTGCCGCTTCATGAGCTGCGCGCCGAAAGCCAGTCGATCAGGTCGAGGAGGGTTTCCTTCGGCACTGGCCGGAGGCCGGGGATGCCCTCCACGCGGGCGCGGGCCTGCCGGGCCAGCTCGAGGCGCTCGGCCCTGAGCTCCCCGGCAATGCCCAGAGCTTCCACGAGGCCACGAACCCAGGCCGCCTCCGCTTCACCCGCCTCGGGCGACCCGTAGATCGTGGAGAGCCTGAGCCGGGCGGCCGCGTCGGCTCGGGCAAGGAGGCGGGCGCGCATGAGGGTTTTTTTGTTCTCACGAAGGTCCGAATAGGCGCCCTTTCCGGTGACAGCCGGATCCCCAAAGAGGCCGATCTCGTCGTCGCGGAGCTGGAAGACAAGGCCTGCCAGCTCTCCGACCGAGAAGAGCTCCTTCGCTGTAGCCTCGTCGCCCGCCAGCATTGCACCGCAGGCGATGGGGAGGGAAAAACTGTAGCGAGCCGTCTTGCCCCGGTAGACCGCAAGGATTGCCTCTTCCCCCGGCTCCTCCGGCAGGCCGCCAAAGCGGCAGTCGGACATCTGGGCCAGGGCGACCACGGTCAATTCGCCCGAGGCAAGACCCAGGATGGCAGGGCCGAGGGGCAGGCCCTGGACAGCCCGGGCGAGGGCGCCAAAGCCCTTGAAAAAGCAGATATCGCCGGCGCAGATGCCGAGGGCCTCGCCGAGGTGCTGGGCGTCGAAGGCAGCGTTTGCACTAACCTCATCCCGGTAGCTGGCGTGGATGGAGGCCTTGCCGCGGCGAAGCTCATCGCGATCCATGATGTCGTCGTGGATGAGGAGGCCCGCCTGGAAGAGTTCCATCGCCACGGCCACCCCGGAAGCTGCACCCGCAGCGGAAGCTCCACCCACAGCAGCGGCATCCCTATCCTGGCAGAGTTCCGCACCGAGGTGGACGAGGGCGCCCCGGAGCATCTTGCCGCGGCCCGCATACTCGACCAGGCGCTCCATCAGCTCGGCGCCTCCCAGGTCGAGGCTTCCGGGCCAGCCTGAAGCTTCCGCGCCACCTTCGTCGGCGAGGGCCCTGAACGCTGTCATGATGAGTCCACGCCGCGACTGAAGGTAGGCGAGCGCAGGGTCGCCGGGCTGCCGCACTGGTTCCATGTGCCCACTCTAGCAGATTGGCCTGTGCTACAGAAGGACAGTGTCTACTGAGAGGCAGCCGCGTCGGCCGCAACGAGGGCGCGCACATCGCTCTGGAAGCCAGCGTCAGCGAAGAGGATGCCCCGCCTGAGGGCCTCTATGCTGGCTGAGCCGGTCAAAAGCATCGCGGTTCGGAGGCCGATGGCAAGGCGCTCGATGAAGGCCAGGGCTCCATCCCTGCCGCCAGACTCGGCGGCGCGGAGGAGGGGGAGGGCTGTTCCGGCGAGGCCCGCACCGAGGGCGAGGGCCTTTGCCAGATCCAGGCCGCTCCGTATGCCTCCCGAGGCGATCAGGTGCTCAGCTCCGGCGCCTGAAGCGGCAAGGGCCGCGAGGAGGAGGGCTGTGGGATAGCCCCACTGATCAAAATCGGCAGCCGCTTCGCGGAGCGGGCCGGGATCGAGCCGTTCAGCCTCGACGGCTATCCAGTTCGTTCCACCGGCGCCTGCCAGGTCGATCTGGGCGGCACCAGAGGCGATGAGGGAGCGGGCCTCCTCTGGCCCGATGCCGAAGCCGGTTTCCTTGACGATGATGGGCATGGCGCGCGATTCGAAGAGCCGGGACAGCGAGTCGCGGAGCCCCACGAAGTCACTGTCGCCCCCCTCCTGGAAGAGCTCCTGAGCGGGGTTGAGGTGGACGACGAGGGCATCGGCCTCGAGCCGCCGCGCGATGTCGATGACTGCGGCATGCCCGTGCTCGTGCAGCGACACCGCGCCTATGTTGGCGAGGAGGGGTACATCGGGCAGGAGGGGCCTGACCTGGAAATCGGCGAGCCAGGTGGGGTCGCGAAGGAGGATGCGGAAGGAACCGAGCCCGAAGGCGATGCGCGCCTCGTTGGCAGCCACCGCCAGGACCTGGTTCACGCGGCCGCCCCCCGCCGAGCCACCGGTCATGCAGGAAGCAAGGAGGGGGAGCCTGAGCCGGTAGCCAAGGAACTCCGAGCCGGAGTCGAGGGCTGCAAGGGAAAGCTCGGGCAGGGCCCGGTGCGCAAAGGACAGGCGCTCCCAGCCGGCCCCGCCGCCTCGGGTCTCGACCCGGTACCGGGCCGGGTCCACGCAGATGGACAGATGCCTCTCCTTGCGCTCGCTCGTGGACCCGCCGGTCATGCCGCTGGCCTGGCGTCCTTCCCGGGCCGGTCGATGCCCGACGGGATGCCACGGACCCTTCCCTGCCGGAGGCAATACATATTAACAATACATATGTTTATAGTACCTATATTCCTAGTACCCATATTCACGGTACCCGTCCGCGCGTATGCCCAGGAGGGCGAAGCTGCCCTGGGCGGCGGCGCCGGTAGGGGCGGCGGCGCCGGTAGGAGCGGCGGCGCCGGTAGGAGCGGCGGCGCCGGTAGGAGCGGCGGGCGCATCGGCAGCATCTGGCTCGTATCCCGAGGTCCAGCGGTCGTAGTCATCCATCGTCGCGGCGCGGCGTCCGGCCATTGCCGAATCGAGGTCCCAGGAGTCGATGACCGGCGGCGCACCGGGCATCACGGTCGCCGTCCAGACAGTCATCACGTTGCCCGAACCATAGGAAGCCAGGAGGAGACGCTTCCCGACGACCGCATCGCCGTGCCTCTTCCTGAGGACCCGGAGGGTGTTGGCCAGGAGGATGAAGAGGGAGGCCGAGTAGGAATTGCCGATGTCGGCGATGATGTCGACCGATTCGAAAAAGGAGCGCTCCTCGAGCCAGGCCAGGGCCCCAGCCTCGTCGAGGCCGAGGTCCTTTTCCAGAAGTCGCTTCATGGCTATTTCGGGCATGTTGCGGAAGGGTGTATGGAGGACGACGGCGTCGATGGAGCGAAACTGCTCGGCTCGGCTCACGCCGAGGCGGGATGCATGGTCGCCCCAGGCCTCGTCGAGGCTCTGGAGGTAGCACTCCATGGAGTAGCCGCCCTTGACCCGGGCGATGCTCGAGCCCAAGGGCCGGAAAAAATCGTCGACATCGCGGGAGCAGAGCCCCGCCGAGGCCGGGTCGAAGCCCAGGAGCCGTGGATCACGCTCCACGAGCATGGCCACAGCGCCGGCACCCTGGGTGATCTCCGCAGTCGATTTGAGCGCGTAGCGGGAAATGTCCGAGGCGATCACGAGGCCGGTATCCCGGCTCTCACGCGAAATGGACAGGAGGGCAGCGACGGACAGGAGCCCCATCGAAGCGCCGGCGCAGGCATGCTGGACCTGGAAGGTCGCCAGGGAGGAGGGCACCGGCAGGCCTGCCTTGGCAAGCATGCCCTGCACGTAGGCAGCCACTGGCTTGGAATGGTCAAGCCCGGTCTCGGTGCCGGTCACAAGCCAGCGCAGGGACTGGGTCTTTTCGGAGACGTTAGCCGAAAGGAGGGCCCTCGCCGCTTCGGAAGCCATGGTTGCGGTATCCTCCTGGGGCGAAGGGAAACGCAGTTCCCGCTGTCCTGTCGTCTGGAGGGCACGTTCCAGGTGCTTCTTGAGTTCGGGATTGTCGGCGATCCTGCGCGCCACCAGAACCGAAAGTATCATCGCGTTCGGGGGGACGTAGAAGCTTATGTCTCCCAGTCCAACCTTGTTCGCGTCCATGCTGCCTTCTTCCGTGATGCCACCCGTCCTGCGGGCATGGGTCAAGGGCCCGGCATCAACCGCTGCGTTAGGGTATACGCGGATAGGGCCCTGCGATTCAACGAGGCCCCAGTCCCGCTCTCAGTCTTTTTCAGGGGCTTCCTCGTCCTTGACCTTCCAGCGCCCCTCGGCGTGGGAAAAGCGCGAGGAAGGAAGCTCCAGCATCCTGCCATCCTCACCGGCCACCTTGACGGTGCCAGAGAGGGCATTGACCTCGATGACACGGAAGCTGGTCCCGTCCCAGGGGAATCGCGCGCCTTCGCCTGGAAGCTCGCGGCGGGCATCCCGGTAAAATCCATACTCGTAGGCGAGGCAACAGAGGAGGCGCCCGCAGGGACCCGAGATCTTCATGCTGTTGAGCGAGAGGTTCTGGTCCTTGGCCATCTTGATGGACACAGGCGTGAGCTTGTCCGAGACCCCATGGCAGCACAGGACGCGCCCGCAGACTCCGCAGCCCCCGATGACGCGCGCCTCGTCGCGCACGCCGATCTGCCTGAGCTCGATGCGCATCTTGAAGACATTGACCAGGTCCTTCACGAGTTCGCGGAAGTCGACCCGGGATTCCGCGCTGAAGAAGAACAGGATCTTCGATTCCTCGAGGAGATAATGCGCGGTCACGAGCTTCATGGCCAGGTTGCGCGAATCGATCTTCTGGCGGCAGAGTTCGAAGGCCTTGCGTTCCTTTTCCTCGTTGGCCAGGGCCTTGGCCTGGTCGTCGGCAGTCGCGATGCGGTCCACCTTGACGAGGTCCTCATGGTTGACGCGGCCTGGGTTCTTTACCAGTCCCTGTACGGTGCAGAGGTCCTTGCCGTAGCGCGTCGGAGCCACAACGATCATGCCCGGCTCAAGGACAGCGCCTTCAAGCCAGGCGAAGTAGGTTTCGTTGGAGTGGCTGGCGCAGATCCTGAACAGGGGACTGGGAAGTCCGTCGCCCCGTTGTCCCCTGGCGGAGCCACTGGCGGGACCGCCGTCTTCCCCTGCCGCCGCCGCAGCCGTCGAATCGGAGTCCTGTCCCTGGGCCCCGGCCGCCTCGTCCTCGAGGTGGCTGAGATCCTCGTCGCCGTCGCCCGCGAAATCGGCCATTGCTTCCCCCAGAAGGGATGACCGCCGGCTTCCCGCCGCCCAGTCTCCCCGATCACTCGTCGTTTTGCCCCGGGATCGCCCGGAACTGCACAATCATTGAATGAAATCTATCAGCATGCCGTTGATCTCGTCGATCCGCCGGAGGATCTCGAGCCGGTCGCGCTGGCTGCGCAGGATCTCTGCAGCCAGCCTTTCGAGCGACTCGTCGACCAGCGTGATGCTGAGGTATTCCTTGCGGTTCAGGATGGTGCCACCCGTCTGCCGCTCCACCGAATAGGAGCGCTCCACGACCTGGTGGATAAAATCCCTCACCGCCTTCTTGTAGGCCTTGATGCTCTCGAGCCCCAGGTCGTCCTTGAGCTTGTCTCCAGCCTCATGGACAGCGTCAAGCAGGGCTTCGATCGCGCCGTCCGAAAAAACCTCGCCAGCGAGCTTGGCCGAGATGCCAGCCTCGGAACTCCCCTTGGCTTCGTCGAGGGCTTCCACAAGTTTCGAACGGAAGAGGCCCTTGGTTTTTCCCTGTCTTCCAGTTTTTTTTTCCTCGTCGTTCCTGCGCGGGAGAATGGGAAGAAAGGGGTTTGTTCCGTCGGGAAAATCAATTCGTGCCACATCAAACCCCGCCGGCCCCGGAATCCCCGCTGCCATCGTCGTCGGCACGGTTTCTCCGCTTCGACGTGCCAGCGCTCGCGTCACCCCGGAAGGGTCCGAGGAAGCGCAGGGGATCGCCATGTCGCTCGATAAAGCGCTTGAGTTCCTCTTCCGCGCCCGTGGATCTGCCGGTGACCTCGACCGCGCCGTGGATGGTCGCCCCGTCCTCGGCCTCGAGCCGCGGGGCAAAGATATTGCCCAGCACCACCGCCCCCGAAAGGAGGCGCGCACGATCGGTCACGTAGAGGTCGCCCCTGACGATCCCGCCCACGATGACCGACTGGGCCCTGATCGAGGCGTCTATCCGTCCCGAGGATCCGACTACGACCCGTCCGGTAGCGCGGATGGAACCCCGGAGGTCGCCATCCACGCGGAGCATCCCGTCGACATCGAAGTCTCCCTCAAGGGCCGAGCCTATCCCCACGAGCGTATTGACGAGCGAATCCCGGATTTCAGCCATGTGTGGTGAGGGACGATCAGTCCCTGTAGACGTCGGATCCCACGTTGCCAGGCGTCGCAGTGGCCGTGACGCTCGCGTTGGCCCGGAGGTTGAGGAACTGGATGGGATCGATGACATCGGTCCCGAGGTGGATCTCGTAGTGGAGGTGGGGGCCCGTGGTCAGGCCTGTGTTGCCCATGGTACCGATGACCTGGCCCTGCTCCACCTTCTGCCCCTTGTAGACCCTGAAGGAAGCGAGGTGGGCGTAACGAGTGAAGAAGCCGCGGTTGTGCTGGATGATGATGTAATTGCCAAAATCGTTTGCAAAGCTGACCGTGACGACCTTGCCGTCGGCAGTGGCCACGACGGGGTCACCGGTGCGGTAGGTCGAGATGTCAATGCCCTTGTGGATGTACCACTGCCCGGAGAAGGGGTTCTCGTTCTGTCCGTAGTACATGGAGATGTGCCCTATCCCGCCCTTGACCGGCCAGATGTTCGGTATGCTCGTAAGCACGGCACTCTGGTTGGACAGGAGGGAGCCGATCTCGTTGACCGGATCGATGGACTTTTCAAGGTAGTCGGTGACCTTCTTGATCTCGGTGACTTCTCGGACAGACCCCGTGGCCGAGATGTCGGACTCGAAAAAGGAAGAAAGGTCGCCGCGCTGGGCTTCGGAATCGGGGGAACTGGCCCTCGTGCCGACGCGCGACACGGTCTGGGCCAGGGCCACCTCGAAGCGTCGGGCTGCATTGACCAGGTGTCCGGTCTCATCACGCATGGCGTCCAGGCTGGCCCGGGCACTCGACAGATCGCTGGTCCGCGAACCGAGGACCTTGTTCGTGTCGGTAAAGCGGGAGATCGTAAAAACGGCGGCCGATACGATGATCGCGAAGGCTGCGACGATTCCGATGAGGCTGAAAAAAGTGATCTGGAAGTTGAAGATCTTCTTTTCAGTATGGGGGATGAGCATGATCGTGAGCTTCTGCCTGCCGCCAGACCCAATGCGCCCGAGAAAACCGCCCACGGAGCGGGTAGCGGCTCGCACCCGGCCAGTCACGCGCCCGAAAAACGCGCTCTCGGCCTTCTTGTACGCTCTAAGGGCAGACACTCCCCGATCCTCCTGAAATTCCACTGGCAAATATCCTGAACAGAGTAACATTCGTAATATCGGCCTGTCAAAGGGTGATTCTCAGCCGTTTCGAGGGTATTGTAGCACGCAGAGAGTGGCGTTATCCCTTATGCCTGACCTATAATCCAATATTCGCTTCAGCAGTCTGGAGGATTCCCATGGAAGCACGAAAAAAAATCCTGGTTGTGGATGATGTAGAGGCCAATCGTTCGAGGATCAGGACCTTCTTTTTCATGATGCATTTCGATGTCGAAATGGCAGAGGATGGCCTTGCAGCCAAAAAGCTCATCGAGGCCAGCCACTTCGACCTCGTGGTCAGCGACATAGAAATGCCCAACATGAACGGCTTCGAGCTCCTTGCCTGGATCAAGGGCAGGCCAGAGAGCCGGGCTATTCCCGTCGTGATGCTCAGCAGCCTCGAAAGCCCCGAGGTCCTGCTGCGATGCGCGAAACTGGGAGCCGTTTCGTACATGGTCAAGCCCTTCACAAAGGAAAAGATCGAAGCTTCCCTGGCGAAGGCCGGCCTCTAGGCCCATGACCGACGACCAGGAGACCTCAGCCTCCATCATCGAATCCCTCGAGGACCTTGAATCGGGTTTGCTGGAGTTCGAGCGGGCCTTCGAGCGCGGCGAGGATGCCCGCCCCCTCATCCACATGCTGTTCCGGATAGCGCATAACCTGAAAAGTTCCCTGGGGCTCCTGGGAAGGCGGGGATCGGGAGAAACCTTCCACGCTGTGGAATCTGCCCTCGAGCTGGTCCGTTCCGGCAAGCGGAACGCCTCCCAGGAGCTCATCGACCTCCTGATGGACGCCATCGACGAGTGTCGGAACGAGCTTGGCGGCAGCCAGGAATCGCAGGCCCTCCCCGAGGCCACCCGTGCCTCCCTTCGCGCCTTCTGCGACGAGGTGGCAGAGGCTCCCCCCGAGCCGCGGGGACCTGGAATCAAGCTTGCCCCCGCCCAGTCGCAGGCCCTCGCAGAGGCTGTCGCGGGGGGCATGAGCGCCTGGCTGCTCGAAAAGACAGTCAGCGGAAACCTCGACCACGAGACTGCCAGAACCCTCCCTGTCATTGAGACAATAGTGGCACTTGG
>JBMOIK010000115.1:0-10524 GCA_049317365.1 Rectinemataceae bacterium
CCGCCGGCAGGGCTCTGGCTGCCGCCGGCAGGGCTCTGGCTGCCGCCGGCAGGGCTCTGGCTGCCGCCGGCAGGGCCCATTTGCCCCTCGTCCTGATTGCGGCTAGAATGCTTCCATGAACCCGAGGATCCTCGTCGTCGATGATCAGGCTGGCAACCTGAAGCTCTTCGTGCCTATGCTCGGTGACGATTTCGAGGTCTCGATAGCGACGAGCGGGGAGCAGGCCCTCCGACGCATCTCCGCGGGGCCGCTTCCTGACCTCATCCTCCTGGACACCCTCATGCCTGGCATCGATGGCTACGAGGTCTGTTCGCGGCTCAAGGCCGATGCGCGGACGAGCGGGATCCCCGTCCTCTTCCTGTCGGAACAGGACGGGGGGGAGGACGAGTCCCGAGGCCTCGGCCTCGGCGCGGTCGATTTTATCCAGAAGCCCGTGAGGGCTGCCATCATGAAGGCGCGCATCCGCACCCATCTGGAGTTCAGGCGCTGCCGGGATCGCCTCGGGGAGATGGCAGGAGAGCGGATGCGCGAGATCGAGGCCCGGCCTGCCCCGATCTCGGAAGAGTCAGGCGATTCAGATGCAAGCCCTGGCGCTCCGGGCGGTTTCGACGCTGTTCAAGGCGCTCCCGGCCATGTGAAAGGATGCTCAGGATGAGACCCGAAGGATCGGGCCGGGCCCAGGCCGCCTTGCGGATGGACACAGGCCCCCAGGCCCTTGTCGTCGATGGAGACGCCGAGGAGTCGACGAGGCTTTCGTCCATCCTCCGTGATTCGGGCTTCCGGATAGTCGTGGTGGATTCGGGCGCTGAAGCCCTTTCCCGTTTTCGCACGGTGTCACCGGAGCTCATGATGATCGCAGTCAGGCTTCCCGACATGGACGGCTTTGAGGCCTGCGAGCGCCTGCGGGCCCTGCCGGGAGCGCCGGGGATTCCCGTAGTTTTCATCGCGGACCACGACGATGCAGCCAGCAAGCTGCGCGGGCTTTCCATCGCGGGCGCAGACTATGTGACGCGTCCCTTCGAGGCTTCCGAGATCCAGAAGCGACTTCGGCTTCACATGGGAATCAGGCAGGCCAGGCAGAGGAGCCGCGACGAGGAGCGCCACCGCCGGGCGGAACTCCGACAGTCCTGGAAGCGAACAGCCTCGGAACAGGAATCCCTGCCTGGAGCGCGTTGCGCGATCCATTACCAGCCCTCGCAGGATGTGGAAGGCGATCGCTGCGATGTCGCGGATCTTGGCTCCGGAGGCCTCCGCTACTTCATGGCGGACATCCATGCAGGCAGGGAGCCTGGGCAGGAGACTCCGGGGAGGGACCTCCATGAGGGCTTCGACCTCTCCATAATCGAGGCTGCCCTCCACGACAGCGCGAGTACCCCACCAGAAGTGCTGCTTTCCAGCCTCAATGCGGCCATCATCACGCGATACCACGGGGAGTTTACGGTTTCCGCCTCTATACTCATCCTTGACCGGGAGCGCTTTCAGGCTACCTTGGTAGCCGCTGGCCAGCTCCCGCTCCTCCTCGCCCGTCCGGACGGGAGGGTAGAGGAGTGGATAGCCGAGGGAGAGGCCCTCGGATCCACCGATTCGCCGGTCTTCCATCCTTCGACGATGAAGGCCCAGGCAGGGCTGCGCTTCTGGCTCTACACCGATGGGGTGGTCGAGGAACAATCGATGGGTCGCACCCGCCGCATGGGCATTGGTTCGCTGGCGTCGAGGATAGCTGGCACCCCCGGTCGTCCCCTTGCCCAGGCGCTCGCGACCGTGGTCTCAGGCTTCCTGCCCGAAGGCCCAGGAGGCCAAGACCGTCTCCTTCTCCTCTGCGAGATGTGAGAAGGGCATTCGCAGCGCATGGCCGGAAAGCGCATGATATACTCTAGGCGCGGCCGCTACCCGGCGTGTGCCGCCGACTGATTTCTCAGGGAGGCTCCCGTGGCATTTGTCATCGAGATGCTTGACATCACCAAGGATTTTCCAGGCATCCGGGCCAACGACAGGATAACGCTGCAGGTCGAGGAACGCTCCATCCACGCCCTTCTTGGCGAGAATGGCGCGGGGAAGTCCACCCTGATGAGCATCCTTTTCGGGCTGTACCGGCCTGACTCGGGTTCCATCAAGGTCCGGGGCAAGGAAGTCCGGATCACCGATCCGAACGTGGCCAATGGACTCGGCATCGGCATGGTGCACCAGCATTTCAAGCTCGTGCACAATTTCACCGTCACCGAGAACATCATTCTCGGCCTCGAGCCCAGGAAGGGCCTCGTGATCGACCGCAGGCGCGCGGCTGCCCGCGTGGCGGAGATCTCGAAGCTCTACGGCCTCAACGTCGATCCGGAGTCGAAGATCGAGGACATCGGCGTCGGCATGCAGCAGCGTGTGGAGATCCTCAAGATGCTCTATCGCGATGCGGAGATCCTCATCTTCGACGAGCCGACCGCGGTGCTCACGCCCCAGGAAATCACCGAACTCATGGCGATCATGAAAAGGCTCGTCGGGGAGGGGAAGACAGTCCTCCTCATCACCCACAAGCTCAGGGAGATCAAGGAGGTCGCCGACTCCTGCACGGTGCTCCGCCGCGGCCGCCTGATCGGTACCGTTCCCGTGTCGGAGACCAGCGAGGAGCGGATGGCCGAGATGATGGTGGGCCGGGAGGTCAATTTCCATGTCGACAAGGCAGCCGCGAAACCCGGCGAAGTCGTGCTCCGGGTCGAGGACCTCGATGTGTTGAACCAGAAGGGCGTGCTGGGCGTGCGGAAGCTTTCCCTCGAGGTGCGGGCGGGGGAGATCCTGGGCATCTGCGGCATCGACGGCAATGGCCAGACAGAGCTAATTAAAGCCATTACGGGACTGTCGCCGATCGTCGCCGGTCGCATCCTCCTCGGTGGCGTCGACCTTGCGAAGTCCGGCATCAAGGAGCGCGTCGAGGCCGGACTCGGCCACATACCGGAGGACCGCCACCGCCACGGACTCATCCTCGACTTCAGGCTCTCCGAGAATCTGGTGATACACGCCTATTCCCGGCCCCCCTTCGCGCGTTTCGGAGTCCTCGATTTCGAGGAGATCGGGAAGAATGCCGACCGCCTCATCGAGGAATTCGATGTGCGCTGCGCCCAGGGCGGGGCGACCCCCACGCGCTCGATGTCGGGGGGCAACCAGCAGAAGGCCATCGTCGCCCGGGAGATCGACCGTTCGCCCCGGGCCATGGTGGTGGCACAGCCGACGCGGGGCCTCGATGTAGGGGCGATCGAGTACATCCACAAGCGGATCATCGCCGAACGTGACAGCGGAAAGGCAATCCTCCTGGTGTCCCTCGAACTCGACGAGATCCTTGACGTCAGCGACCGGATAGCCGTCATCCATGGCGGACGGATCGTGGGCCTCCTCGACGCGGCCAGGACGGACGAGAACGAGCTCGGCCTCCTCATGGCCGGTTCGAAGAAAGAGGTGGCCTGAAATGCCGCGCAAGCGAAACGCAGTACTCGTACCGCTTATCGCCATCCTCGCGGGCTTTGTCCTCGGGGCCATTGTCGTGCTGGCTACGGGCCGCGACCCCCTGGTTATGTTCTCCGCGATGTTCCAGGCTGCGACCGGAGTCAATCCCGCGACAGGGGGCTACAACCCCCGGCTCGTCGGCGAGTTCCTCGTGCAGGTGATGCCCATAATGCTGACGGGACTTTCGGTGGCCTTCGCCTTCCGTTCAGGCCTGTTCAACATCGGTGCCGAGGGCCAGCTGATAGCCGGGTCCACGGCCTCGATAGGGGTGGCCCTCTTCGTGCATGCGCCGCCGGGGCTCCACCAGCTCCTCATCCTCCTCGCGGGCATGGCCGCCGGTGGCCTCTGGGGCGCCCTGCCAGGCTGGCTCAAGGCCCGATTCAACGTCCACGAGGTTGTCGTAACGATCATGATGAATTACGTTGCCTTCTACCTCAACAACTGGATGGTCCTCAAGGTCTACGGGACGATCGACGGGATCAAGACCGCGAAATTCCCGGAGTCGGCTGTCCTCAGGGACTCCTTCCTGTCCTCGCTTACCAATGGCTCCCAGTTCCACTGGGGCTTCATCCCCGTGCTCCTGGCCGTAGGGATGTCGTGGTTCCTCGTCGAGAAGACTACCTTTGGCTTCGGCCTCCGCGCCGTCGGTTTCAACAAGGAAGGCGCGCGTTACGCCGGCATGAAGGTCGAAGCCAGCATCGTCTGGTCCATGGCCATAGCTGGCGCCTTCGCGGGCCTCGCCGGATCAATAATCACAATTGGAACATTCTCCTTCGGACGGGTCCTGCCCGGGATGGAGGGTTACGGCATGGACGGCATCGCGGTGGCCCTCGTCGGGGCGAACACCGCAGTCGGGGTCTTCCTCGCCGCCATCCTTTTCGGAGCGCTCAAGGCGGCGCAGACCATCATGCAGGTCAACTCGATCCCGAAGGAGATCGCGAGCATCATCCAGGCTTCGATCGTGCTCTTCATCGCGATGAAGCTCGGCATCGATTACCTCCTGGCGCGGCTGGGCCGCAGGAAGGATAGCGCCGACGGGGAGGGGCACCAGGCATGAACATCCTCTATACCATGATTCCCATGGCCCTGGCCTACGCTACACCCCTGATAATCGCCGCCCTCGGCGGCTTGTTCAGCGAGCGCTCGGGGATAGTCAACATCGCCCTCGAAGGCATCATGATGATAGGCGGTTTCACGGCGGCGGCCGTCACGGTGATCCTGGAGCCCCTGACGCCGATGGCGGGCTACTACGGACTCCTGGCAGGAGTCGCTGCCGGTACCGTGTATTCACTCCTCCACGCCTTTGCGAGCATCAACCTGAAGGCGGACCAGGTGATCTCGGGCACTGCCGTCAACATCCTCGCGGGTGGCCTGACGATCTACCTGGCGCAGATCATCTTCCACCAGCAGCGCACCCGGTCATTCCAGACGGGCCTCGGGAAATTCTCCTTCCCGGTCCTCGGCGACATCCCCGTGATCGGGCCCCTCCTGTTCAAGGACATTTATCCCACCTTCTGGTTCGCGATCATACTAATTGCCTTGACTTGGTTCATCATATTCAAGACCCCCTTCGGACTCAGGCTCCGTGCCTGCGGCGAGCATCCCCAGGCCGCCGCCTCCATGGGCATCAGCGTGATGGCCTACCGATACTACGGCGTGATGATCTCCGGGGCCTTCGCGGGCCTGGCCGGCGGCGCGCTGGTGCTCACCCAGGACATCCAGTATTCGGCGGCGTCCATCCACGGTGCGGGCTTCATAGCGCTGGCCTGCCTCATCTTCGGAAAGTGGAACCCCTTCGGCGTCATGGGCGCGGGCATCTTCTTCGGTTTTTCCCAGGCGCTGTCCTTGTATGCAAAGGACATCCCCTTCCTTACCAACATCCCGCTCGAATTCTTCTATCTCCTGCCCTACGCCCTGACCGTGATCGCCCTGATCGTGTTCAGCGGGAAGGCGGTCGGACCGAGGGCCGCAGGCGAGATCTACGATGCCGGCAAGAGGTGATATGTGGAGGGTACTATGAGATTCCTGTGGACATTCGAAGACCAGGCCAAGCTGGACAAATTCACGGCGATCCTCGCCGACCATGAAATTGCCTATGAGATCAATTCAAAGAGCACGGAAGACAAGACCAACCAGCTGACCATCTCCGTGGAAGAAGCTGATTACGAAAACTCCAAGAAGCTCCTCATGCGGCACCGGAAAAGGAAGGCGAGCAAATAGGCCGAGGATCGCAGGCAGGCCCCGCGCCAATCACCTAGAGCCGGAACCTCGACACGATGGCAGCGAGGCTCCGGATTGCGAGGTCGTTGCGCTTGCCGAGTTCCTTGACCTGGTCGCCAGCGCTCTGGATGACGCTTGCAGCCGACTCGATGTCGCCAACACCCACGCGGAGGTCCTCCGAGGCGGCGGCGATGTTCTGCATCTCGCCGCCGATGGATTGCGAGCCTTCCATGATCTCGTTGGAACCGTTCCTGACGTTCACTGTAACGGAATTTATCTCGCCGATGGCCTGGAGGACCTGCTTGGAGCCCTCGCTCTGCTCGTCCATGGCCTGCCGGATCTCGCGCTCGAAATCGCCCACGGTCGCGAGGTGTTCCATCACAAGTATGAAGGCTGCCTCGGCCTCGGTGGAAGTGGCGGCTACTGAGTCGATCATGCCCTTGATGCGCTTGATGTCGCTCGCGATCTCCTTGGACTTGCGGGAGGACCCGATGGCGAGGCTGCGGATCTCGTCGGCGACGACGGCGAAACCGAGGCCGGAATCGCCGGCGTGGGCGGCCTCTATGGCGGCGTTCATGGCCAGGAGGTTGGTCTGGCTGGCGATGGCGCTGATGGCGCCGTTCGCGTCGTAGAGCTTTTCCGACTGCTCGGCGACGCCCTTCGTGAGTTCCACCATGGCGCGCAGCTTCGTACGTCCCTCGTTGGAGGCTTCCTGCAGCTTGACGAAGTAGACGGCCATCTGTTCCACGGTGTGGGTGACAGCCTGGATGTTGGCCACCATTTCCTCGATGGACGCGGAGGACTGGGTGACACTCGCCGCCTGGTTTTCGACCTCTGCGTTGAGGGTCCGTATATTGCGTATCATTCCGTCGATGGTAGCGGAGGTTTCTGTCACGCTCGAACTCTGGTAGATGACGTGATCGCGGGCGGATTCCACGGCGGCGACTATGCCATCCACGCTGTCTGAGGTCTTTGCGGTCGCGGAGGCGAGCTCCGAACCCACGGCATCGAGGTCGCTGGAACTCGAGTCGATGCGCCTGATGTTATCGGCCAGGCTGCTCCGCATCTCCTCGATGGAGCGCCCGAGGTCTCCGAGTTCATCGTGCCGTGCGAGGACCCTCTGGTTGGGCGCTTCGGCGAGGTTGCCTTCAGCCACCGACTTGGCGGTCCGTCCGAGGATGGCGAGCGGCGTCACGATCATCCTGGTAGTGAAGAGTCCAAGGAGGAGGGCGATGATGACAGAAAGCGCCATCATCACAATCGAAATGACAAGGCTGATTCCCGCGAGCGACCTGGATCGGGCGGTGATTTCGTCAGTCTGCTGGGTGTTCATCGTGAACAGCGCAGTGAAGACGCTGTCGAGCTCGCTGGTTGTCGTGGCTGCCTCGCCGCTTACCATGCGGCTCGCTTCGGCCTTGTTGCCGCCTGTCGAGAGGGCGAAGATCGAATGCGCGATGTTCTGGAATTTCGGGAAGAGGCGGTCGAACTCCGAGAGGAGCTTTTTTTCCCCATCGCTGTCGACAAGGGGACGGTAGCTGTCCATGTCCTTTGCGAGGTCGGATGTGTATTCCTCGAACAGGTCGTTAATCTGCTTTTCGTCTGCAGCGCCGGCGAGTACGTGGGCATACATGAGCCCGCGTATCCTCTGGAACTCGACTTCCGCGTCCGAGATGGCGGCCATGGACTTGATGAGGATGTCGTGCGTGTAGGTGGACTGGTCCATGATCTGCCTGAGCGACCAGATTCCGTAGCCACTGAGGGCGAGCAGCACGAGCGTGATCGCGATGAAGCGGATCATGACCTGACCGCCGAGCCTGAGCTTCCCGAACATCAATCCTCCCCGGCGGGGCACGGGGCACCGCCATCCCCTTCATTGTGTCATCGAGCGTGGAAAATTGACAGGCCCATGACCCGGGAGGGGCAGTGCGGGCGGAGAGGGCTATCCGACGGAGCCAGCGCGTCCGGGGTTCCTGACCTGCCCGGCCTCGAGCTCGATGACCTCGTCACAAAGGCGGAAAACGTCATCGCGCGAATGGCTGACGAGGATCGCAGTGACGCCCGTCTCCCGCTGAATCCGCTTGAGTTCCTCGCGGAGCGAAAGCCTGAGGTCCTCGTCGAGGGCCGACAGCGGTTCATCGAGGAGGAGGAGCGAAGGCTTCCGTCCGAGGGCGCGGGCGAGGGCAGTACGCTGCCTCTGGCCGCCGGAGAGCTCCCTCGGAAAGTGCCGCGCCTGGGCACCCATGCGCGCGAGCTCGAGGAGCTCACGCGTGCGCGCGTGGTCGCCGGTCGCATACTGGACGTTGCCGTATACGGTCATGTTGGGGAAGAGGGCGTAGTCCTGGAAGACCAGTCCCACGGGCCTCAGCCTCGGGGGCACGAAGACTCCGGAGCGCGAATCATACCACGTATGATCGCCGAGGGAAATGCGGCCTGAGTCGGGCCTGTACAGCCCCGCGAGTCCGCGGAGCAGGGTGGTCTTGCCGCTCCCCGAGGGGCCCAGGACGCCGAGGAAGGACCCTTTCGGTACCGAGAGGTCAACCTCGAGGCGGAAGCTCCGGCCGCCGGCAGGAGCCCATCCGCCCTTGAGTTTCTTCCCGAACGAGATGCTCAGCATGCCTATCGTCTCGCTTCCCTGCGCTGGACGAGGTTCAAAAGGAGCATGCCTGAGTACGAAAGGATGACGAGGATGGCCGCGTAGACGTGGGCAGCCCCGAAGTTGAGGCTCTCCACCCGCTCGTAGACCGCGATGGAGACCACCTTGGTGACGCCGGGGATGCTCCCCCCGATCATCAGTACTACACCGAATTCGCCTATGGTGTGGGCGAAGGTGTTCACGACGCCCGCGACGAGCGCACCCTTCATGTTCGGCAGGACCACGCGGGCGATGGTCGTGAGAGTGCCCTTGCCCAGCGTGTACGAGGCTTCCAGGAGCTGGGTGGGCACAGACTGGATTCCGGTCTTGAGCGCCGTGAGCATGAAGGGAAGCGATGACACGCAGCCTGCCAGGACGATCCCCGGGAAGGAGAAGGCGAGCCGTATGTGGAAGGTCTGCATGAAGAAGTCCCCGACGGGACCCCGCGGGGAAAGGAGGAGGAGGAGGTAGAAGCCAAGGACGGTCGGCGAGAGCACCAGGGGGAGGGAAGTCGTCGACTCGATCCAGGGTACCCAGCCCCTGGGGGACCTCGCCAGGACCCAGGCGAGGGGGAAGCAGGTAATTAGGAGTATCGCGGTCACCCAGAGGCCGAGCTGGGTGGAGACCCAGAAGGGCACAGGATCGAAGGTCACGGGAACCCCGCCGCCGGCGGGCCATAGCCGAAGCTGGCGAAGACGGCCCTCGCCTGTGATGAGGACAGGAAGGCGGCAAAGGCGCGAACGGAGGGCCTGGCCAGGCTTCCCTTCATCACGACGAAGCCCTGCATGATCGGCTCATAGAGGGCAGGATCTACTGCAAACCAGTAACGCCCCTCTACATCAAAGGGCGCGACCTCCTTTGCGGCCAATGCTGACTTGTTGACAAAGCCACCGTCCACGCTGCTGAGGGTGAACTGGAGGGTCTGCGTGACATTCTGCCCCGTGACAAGCCTGGATCGCAGGGCTTCATAGAGACCAGCCTTGACGAGGGCCTGCCTCGCAGCCAGGCCGTAGGGCGCGGTTTCGGGATTGCTGATGGCGACCTGGGCCAGGGCCGGATCAAGGAGGACAGCCAGTCCCTTTGCAAGGTCCAGCTTCCTCGTAGTCAGGAATATCAGGGATCCGAGCGCGTAGACCCTGACCGGACCCTCGGTGAGCCTGGCTTCGACGAGGCGCTGCGGCATGGCTGTGTCCGCCGACAGGAAAAGCTCGAAGGGAGCCCCGTTGAGGAGCTGCGCAGCGAGCGCACCGGAGGCGCCGAAGGTGAATTCGACAGTGTTGCCAGGATAGTTCCATTCGAAGGCGGAGGCCAGCGCTGGGGCGATAACGCCGAGGTTGGAGGCTGCGGCGACCAGGACCTTTCCCTGGGCCCCGAGGGCGACCGTGGCGAGGGCTACGGCGAAGCTGAGGGCAAGGCCTTTTTTCATGACGGGATTTCCCTGGGGTCCGGGCCTGCCTCAGTCGCCCTCCCCGGGGCGCAGCCGGGGCAGATCCCCTCCACCAGGAAGTGCTTGCCGCGTACCTCGAAGCCTGTTGGCAGGTCGAGGTGGGGAAGGCGGAGGCCTTCGAGGCAGGTGAGGGCGCCGCAGGACAGGCAGAAGAAATGGGGATGATTGCCGGGGCAGGAGGTTCCTGAAGTCCTGTTGGCTACGAATCGGGAGACTCCATCGGTTCCTCGAACCTTGTGGAGGAGGCTGCTCTTCCGCAATTGCTTGATGCAGCGGAAAATAGTCACACGGTCAAGGTCAGGTAGGCGGGAGACAAGATCCTTGTGTGAAAGGGCCGAGTCGGTTGCCAAAAGCGCTTCGAGGGTCCGCTCCCGGAACCTGGTCGGGCGGAGTCCGGCTTCCTCGAGCAGCTTTGCCGTTGCAGTTGGAGCGTTCATTGCTCATGAAAACATGGTTTCGACGATAATGCAACTGAGTTGCATTTAAGGTTCAGGACTTGTCAAACTGATATATCAGGGCTATGCTTTGCCAATGGAGACGGAAGCCTGCCCGGACAACTGCGCCACCCTGGCCCTGAGGGTCTATGCCGAGCTCAAGCTTCGACTCAACTCGGGGCTCCTCAAGCCCGGCGCCTTCATCGACCAGTCAGCCCTGGGCGAGGAGCTCGGCATGAGCCGGGCACCGCTCCGCGATGCCCTCATCAGGCTCGAGACGGAGGGCTTTGTCACTGTCCTTC
>JBMOIK010000116.1:0-10511 GCA_049317365.1 Rectinemataceae bacterium
AAGAACGCCTCGGCCCTCATCATCGGTGGCGGCATGGCCTATACCTTCCTCAAGGCCCAGGGGCACTCCGTCGGCGGCTCCCTTGTCGAGGACGAGTTCCTCGACACGGCGAAACAGCTGCTCGAGAGCGCGAAGGCCAAGGGCACGAGGATCGTCCTCCCTGTCGATCACATCGTTGCCGCCGCCTTTGCTGCGGACTCCCCGGCCGAGACCATCGATTCCCTCGATGTTCCGGAGGGCAGGATGGGCCTCGACGTGGGACCGAAGACGATAGCCCTTTACAAGGACCTCATCCTCGGGGCCAGGAGCATCGTGTGGAACGGGCCAGTCGGCGTCTTTGAGTTCGATGCCTTCGCCAAGGGTACCGAGGCAGTCGCGCGGCTGGTCGCCGAGGCTACTTCAAAAGGCGCCATGTCGGTTGTGGGGGGCGGTGACTCGGTGGCCGCGGTCAACAAGTACAAGCTCGCAGACAGGATGACGCACGTATCTACAGGTGGTGGCGCCAGTCTCGAATACCTCGAGGGCAAGGTCCTTCCCGGCATCGCGGTTCTCGAGCAGAGATAGTACGCGTCGGGCCTCGCTCCGCAGTCACTTTTCCATAGGAGTTCGTATGAAACAGTTTTATATCGCCGGCAATTGGAAGATGCACAAGACGGTGTCCGAGTCCGTAGCCCTGGCCAGGGATCTCGTATCGAAGCTTGGTTCGACAAGGCAGCAGGTCATGATCGCGCCTGCGTTCACCGCCCTTGCTTCCGTGGCCGAGGTGGTCAAGGGCACGCAGCTCCGTCTCGGTGCCCAGAACATGGGACCTGAGGAACAGGGCGCCCACACCGGTGAGGTGTCGGTCCTCATGCTCAAGGACCTTGGTGTCCAGACCGTGATCCTCGGTCACTCCGAGCGCCGTCATTCCTATCGTGAGGACGATGCCCTCATCAACAGGAAACTCATCCTGGCCTTGAAGCATGGCCTCGAGCCCATCCTCTGTGTGGGAGAGACGCTGGAGGAGCGCGAGGCAGGGAAGCTCGAATCGGTCATCGGCACCCAGGTCCGTGATGGGCTCAAGGGCGTGGATGCAGCCGCTCTGGCCCGGGTCATCATCGCCTATGAGCCGGTCTGGGCCATCGGAACAGGGAAGACGGCTACCCCCCAGGATGCCGACGCCGTCCACCTCTATATCCGGAAGGTCCTTGGCGGCCTCTACGGAGAGGCTGCGGCCAAGGCCATGGTCATCCAGTACGGCGGTTCGGTAAAGGCCGACAATGCCGCCGAACTCATGGGGATGCCCAATATCGACGGGGCCCTGGTGGGCGGAGCGAGTCTCAAGCCCGAGACCTTCGTTCCAATCGTGGATTTCGGCCCCTGAAGTCCGCGTGACGGCCGGAAAGGGCAGGCTTGCACAATCCCGGGGTTTCCGATACTATACCTTGCCGTTTTCCGGTCGTCCAACCCGTCATGCGGCGGTAGGATCGCAGCACCCAACTGGAGTTTGTCGTATGGGCATCTTGAGCATCTTTCTTCTCGTTATCCTCGTCATTGTCTGCGTGCTCCTTGTGTTTGTAGTAGTGATCCAGAACGAGGGTGCTGAAGGTCTCGGTGGGATCTTTGCCGGCTCCAGCAACTCCGCCTTCGGTTCCCGTTCAAGCACGGTAATCCAGCGCTTCACCTATGTGCTTGGAGCGCTTTTTTTCGTGTGTTCCTTTTCCCTGGCCCTCCTTGATAAGGGTTCGATGGGCAATGTAGAGGCTGAGGCTTCCAAGGTCAAAGTGGCCCCGACAGCCTCTGAGTGGTGGAATGGAGCCACCCAGGCTCCCGCCGCTCCGGCACCTGCGGATGCCGCAAGCCCTGGAACGCCATCTCCGGCGACGGATGCTCCGCCTGCAGGAAAGTAGATACGTGAACACATGATGGTGTATGGGAGCTGGCTGATGGAGCCGGCTCCTTGCATTAGGCAGGACGGCAGAATTTCGGTCGCTAGTGTGCCCCGGGAAAGTAGTTCTTCCAGCACTGGGAATGGATCTAACAGTGGTTTTTTCGGCTCGACAGGATGGTTTTTTCGGGGAATTCTTTTTTCCTCAGTTCGCAAAGACTAATTCAGCGGGGGCATTGCATGTCATCACAGGATCTTCTTGGCAAGCTGTTCGAGGTTGAAAAGCAGGCTGAATCGCTTGTGTCAGATGCCCGCAAGGCTGCCGGCGCCAGGGTTGCCGCGGCGAAGGACAAGGCAGAAACCGAACATGCCGCCGCCTACGAACAGGCTGTCAGGGAAGCCAACGATCGGAAGACGAAGGCAGTCGAGAGTGTGAGAGCGGAGTACGAGACATTGATTTCCACGTACCGCAAGGAAATCGATGCAACCCCAGTCGCTCCGTCCGAGTTTCGCTCAGTCTGCGAAGCCGCACTCGGCGCGAAGTAACATGGCGTCGAGTTTCCAGCCGGAGTACAGCTATGCCCGCGTCCTTGGCGCGGTTTCACGGTGCCGTCTAGGATCGAAGGCTGCTGTGCTGGCCAAGCAGGGTCGGGTCGCGGAAGTCTGGAAGGTCCTCTTTGCCGAGACCGCTCCCCCGCTTCCCGAGCGACTCCTAGTTTCCGCCGCGGAACGCAGGCTTGAAACAGAGGCAGTGGGCGAATTCATTTCCTTGGCGGGGCAGGTGTCGAAGCATGAGGGCTTTTTCAAGGCCCTGCTCCGGAAGGGCGAATTCGGCTATGTAAAGCGGCTCATCATCGCCCTCGGAGAGGGCTCTGAGCAGGCTCCCGAGCACGCAGCCTTCGTAGTCCGGCCCTCGGTCGACGAAAGCCAATACCCCGATGGTGCCCGGATGTTTGCGCATCGCCGTTTTTCCTGGCTCGCAGAATCCGGCTCCCGGGAAGGGGCCCTGTCCCGAGAAAGCTCCTCGCGAGAGGCTACGGCAGCAAAGTGCCGCCTCGATCAACAGTATTATGCGGAATTGTGGAAAGAGACGCGAAGGCTTCCTGCTGGTCTCAAGGGTTCCATGCAACGGGTCATCAAGAAGGAAGTGGAACTCGAGAACGTGATCTGGGCGCTCAGGCTCAGGCGCTATTACGGGATGCGTCCGGATGAGATCCTGCCCCTCCTGGTCGCTCTCCGGGGGGCGGACGCAACTCATCATGCCCTCGACGCCCTTGAGCGAGTTCCTGACAACAAATCGTCCTGGTCGGGCTGGGCCTACGAGGATCTCATCAATGAAAACGCCCGCAGCGGCGAGGACTGGCGGCTCGATGTCCGCCATGTCGAGGTAGAGGCGCGCAGGCGCATCTTCTTGGTCCTGGTGCAGGCGATGCACATGAATCTCGGCGGCTTTGTGCCGCTCTACTCCTATTTCAGGATCAAGGAATACGAGACAGCCGCGCTGTTCGGCGTACTCGAGGGCATCCATCTCGAAGCCCCATCCGAAGAGATCGCGGCCTTCGCGGCGCAGTTCACGGGGGCCTACGCATGAGCATCCTCCCCATGAAGAAGGTCGAGATCGTCGCCATGTGGCGCGACATCGACGCCATCCTCGAAGTGCTCGGCGCCGAGGGTTGCTTCCAGCTCGTTACCGAGGCGAAGGCCATCGCCTCAAGTGATGACCTGTCGCTGACCGGAAACGCGCGGGCTTCAGCCGCAGCCAGACCCCGTGAACACGCCGAATCCTTCGAGCGGGTCCAGACGATCAAGCGGATTCTCGGCTTTGAATTCCCCGATGTCGTCCCTGCCGGGGCGCGGATGCCCAGTCCATCGGATGTAGAGCGGCTCCAGGGGCTCTGGTCAAAGGTTGCCGGCTTCGACTCAGACCTCAGCGCAAACCAGAGTCGCATCCACCGCACGCGCGAGGCCCTTGCCGAAGCGGAAGCCTTCGCTGGCCTCGAGCTTCCCTGGCTTTCCCTTGAAAACCTTTCGTTCCTCTCGGTTCGGATAGGAACCGTCAACCCCACGGTGCAGGCTGATCTTGGCGCAAAGCTCGGCGGCAAGGGCATGATCTACCCAGTCGATGGAAGGGGAATGATTGTCGCTGCAACGACCCGCTCTGGTCGTTTTGCCCTCGATGCGGAACTCCAGAAATGCGGTTTTACTCCCAAGGTATTTCCCGAGGGTTTCTCTGGAATTCCGGCAGAGTTGCCCCTGGCCCTCGAAAAGGAGCTTTCGGCCCTCGAGGACAGGAGCATCGTCCTCGAAAAGCGGCGACGGCAACTTGCCGGCGAAGTGAGTGCAGAGTGGCAGGCGCTTGCGTCGGTGTGGGCCGTTGCCGATGCAGTCGAGACGCTGAAAGCCGGGCTTGAGGGCACGGAACAGACCCTTCGTCTCGAAGGATGGATCCCTCGCTCGCGCATCAAGGATGTGGCTGCGAAGCTTGCCGCAGTTTCAGGAAACCGTGTTGCCCTCCGCACGAGGATGCCCCGTGAAATCGAGTCCGTGCGCAGCGGGAAGGAGGAAGTGCCGATCCTCTTCCAGCGCATCCCCTTCTTCAGGAGCTTCGAACGCATGGTGGTCTCCTATGCGGTTCCGCACTATGGCTCAGTCGATCCGACACCCTTTGTCGGAACCTTTTTTGTCTTCCTCTTTTCCATCATGTTCGGGGACGTAGGGCAGGGCGGGCTCATCATGCTTGCCGGGATCGGGCTCCAGTTTGGGTGGATGAAGCCCCTCCGGCACTGGAAGAAGTTCGCTCCCATCGTGATCGCCTCCGGCATCGGCTCGATGATCATGGGTGTTCTGACCGGTTCCTTCTTCTCCAATGAAGCGGTCCTCGAACCCTTCGAGAAATTCCTCACCGGACACTTCCTCGGTCACGAGGAGGCGCGGTTCCTCGACCTCCTGCCGGGGGTCGATACCATCGGAACCATCATGGTGTTCTTCGGCTTCACCCTTTGCATCGGGGTGCTGATAAACTCCCTCGGACTCATCTTCAACATCGCTGATACCATCAAGCGGGGGAGGGTGGGGCATGCCATCTTCCAGAAGACCGGACTCTGCGGTGCAATCTTCCTCTGGTGGTCGATCGGCATGGCGGTCAGGGTCCTCGTGAACAGCCCCTTCGGCCTGGGCTGGTGGGATGCGGTGGCACTGGGCCTCCCTGTGGTCTTGCTGATCTTCGAGGAGCAGCTTGTGGGCCTCATCGACGGCCACGTCCACCACGATGACGACGGCATGTTCGCCAACGTCATCAAGGCCCTGGTCATCGTCATCGAGACCTTTTCCTACTACTTCTCCGTGACCCTGTCCTTCCTGCGGGTCGGCGCCTTCGCCCTCTCCCATGTCGTCCTTTCCTTCGTGGCCTTCAAGATGGGAAGCATGGTCAACGACGGCAGCCCCCTCGGTTTCTTCCTGGAAGCCCTCATAGTTGTACTATTCAACATAATCATCCTCGTGCTCGAGGGCATGGTCGTGGCCATCCAGGTCGTGAGGTTGCAGTACTACGAGTTTCTTTCCAAGTTCGTCACTGAAACGGGAACGTTGTTCGCGCCCTTCAAATTCACCTTTTCCAAGGAGTAGCTCATGAACAAGCGCATCGCACTCGGGATTCTTTTCGTTGTCGGCACGGTCATCGGAGTCGCTGCCCAGGCGGCGGAGCCGGCTCTTGGCGTCGATCTCAAGGCCCTGAAATACATTGGCGCCGGTCTTGCGGTCGGCCTTGCCTGCATCGGTGGCGGCATCGCGGTCGGCGGCGTCGGCGGGGCTGCCATGGGTGCCATCGCCGAGGATGCGAGCCTTTCAGGAAAGGCACTGCCCTTCCTTGGTCTCGCGGAAGGAATCTGCCTCTGGGGATTCCTCGTCGCCATCCTCTGCCTGACGATGTAGCGTGGCTGGAATCTTTGTCGTCGCCGAGGAGGAGATCGTCCTCGCCTTCAGGATGGCTGGAGTGGACGGCAGGGCAGCCTCCGGCCGTGATGAGGCGCTGGATGCGTTCCGCAAGGCAACCGGTGAGCTTTCCGGAGGCGAGACGATCAAGGTCCTCATCCTGACCGAAGAGGTCGCTGATCTCCTTGAGGAAGAAGTCAAAGCCTGGCAGATGTCGGGCGCCTATCCCCTGATAGTCGAGGTTCCCGGACAGGGATCCCGTTCGGGGGATCGTAAGAGCATCGTCGACGCGATACGCGAGGCGATCGGGGTGATGATTTAGTTACAGCGAACCAGAGCGCGTCAAAGCGCGCAGAGAGCGCGTCGATCAGGAGCAGGCATGGAAGAGATAGGAAATACCGAGGCCATTCAGAAGGAAATCCTCGAAGAGGCCCGGAAGGCGGCAGAGCGTATCCACCGGGATGCCGACGAGGAAGTGGCACAGACCGCTACGGCCTCTGTCGAGCGGATAAAGGTCTCGAAAAACGAGGTCACCCGTCTCTCCGAGTCGTGGATCGCCCGGCAGCGTGCGGAGACCCTTGCCCGAGTGCCGCTCGAGAAGATCCGCTACAAGACCGAGCTCGTCGATGGCCGCGTACGCAGTGCCATGAAGGATTTCATGGCGACGATAGGGGAGGATCGGCTCCTGTCCCTGACCGAAAGCCTGCTCAAAGGTGCCGCTGGCGTCTTCGCGGGTCGCGAGGTGTCGCTTCGCTACAAGGGCTTGCCTGCGTCCAGGGCCAAGGCCTCGGTCACGAGCGTGCTCGGTGTGCCGGAGCCGAAAGAGGCCATCGAGGACACGACGCTCCCGGCCGCCGGTGTCGTGGTCAAGTCAGTCGATGGCAAGCTGACCCTTGCCGCAACCATGGATCTCATCGAAGCTGAGTTGCTTGACATCAAGAGGGGCGATCTCGCGAAGGCCCTCTGCGCGGAGGCGTTGAAAGCATGATCACAGGTCGCATAACGCGCGTTGCCGGCCCGGTCGTACAGGCCGAGGGACTTGGCGGCGCGGGACTCTACGATGTCGTCGAGGTAGGCGACATGCGCCTCGTTGGCGAGATCATCCGGATGGACGACAAGACAGCCACCATACAGGTCTATGAGGAAAACACGGGGATGAAGCCCGGCGAGCCAGCCGTTTCCCTCGGTCGACCCCTGTCTGTGACGCTCGGGCCAGGTCTCCTCGGCAAGATCTATGATGGCATGCAGCGCCCCCTCGACATGCTCAAGAAGGCCTCGGGTTCCTTTATCCGCGCGGGAGACAAGGGGAAATCCCTCGACCACGCCCAGAAATGGCCGACGAAGCTGACAGTGAAAGTCGGTGACGATATCAAGCCGGGTAGCCTCATCGCGACGATCCAGGAGACCCAGCTCACCGAACACCGCGTCATCATGCCCCCAGGCTTGAAACCGGGGAAGGTTACCAAGGTCCTTCCTGACGGAGACTACGACCTTGATACGCCCATCGTCTTCACCGACTCCGGGCTGGCACTCAAGCTGATGCAATACTGGCCGGTCCGACTTCCACGGCCCACCAACAAGCGCCTGCCCCCGACCGAACCGCTGATGACGGGACTCCGCGTCATCGACATGCTTTTTCCGATCTCCAAGGGCGGCACCTCGGCCGTCCCAGGCGCCTTCGGGACGGGCAAGACCATGACCCAGCATGCCATCGCCAAGTACTGTGACGCCGACATCATCGTCTACGTAGGATGCGGCGAGCGTGGCAACGAGATGACGGAGGTCCTCTCCGAGTTCCCCCACCTCGTCGATCCGCGGACTGGCCGTTCGATCATGGAGCGGACCATCCTGATCGCCAATACATCGAACATGCCTGTCGCCGCCCGCGAGGTGTCCATCTATACCGGCATCACCCTGGCTGAGTACTACCGCGACATGGGCTACGATGTTGCAGTCATGGCCGATTCTACCTCCCGCTGGGCAGAAGCCCTCCGCGAGCTCTCCGGCCGTCTCGAAGAGATGCCGGCAGAGGAAGGCTTCCCCGCCTACCTGCCTACCCGCCTTGCGGAGTTCTATGAGCGTGGCGGTCGTGTCGAGACCCAGTCCGGCAAGCCCGGCTCTGTGTCCATCATCGGCGCTGTCTCGCCCCCCGGCGGTGACTTTTCCGAGCCCGTCACCCAGCATACAAAGCGCTTTATCCGCTGCTTCTGGGGACTCGACAAGGACCTTGCCTACGCACGGCACTATCCGGCCATCTCCTGGATCGACTCCTACTCCGAGTATGTCGATGACCTCCGGGAGTGGTGGGAGAAGATGGATCCGACCTGGTCCGATGCCCGTGCCAAGACCATGGAGATCCTCAAGAAGGAGCAGCGACTCGAGCAGATCGTCCGCCTCATCGGTCCCGACGCCCTGCCTGATGACCAGCGACTCATCCTCGTGGTGGCCGACCTTATCAAGAACGGCTTCCTCCAGCAGAACTCCTTCGATGACATTGACAAGTACTGTACGCCCCAGAAGCAGATGCTCCTCCTTGCTGCGATCCTCGAATTCCACAAGAAAGCCGAGGCTGCCGTGAAATCCGGGACCCCGCTCGCCATGATTACCGCGCTGCCCATCCGTGAGCGCCTCTCGCGGCTCAAGAGCGAGATTCCCAACGAAAGACTCGATGACATCCGCACTGCGACGCGCGAGATCGCGGTGCAGTTCGACGAGCTGCAGCGTCGCAAGGCAGGGGAGGAAACCCGATGAAGGGACTCGAACATACCGGACTCATCCACGCCGAGGGTCCGATCGTCATAGCCGCGAGGACCGAGACGGTCGGCTACGGGGAACTTGTGGCTGTCCGCGGCCGCGACGGTGGCCGGAGGATCGGACGTGTCGTCGAGACCTCCTTGAAGGCGGTGGCCGTGCAGCTCTTTGCTGCCAATACCGGCCTCACCATCGATGAGACAAGCGTGGAGTACCTCGGGAAACCCCTCGAGCTGCGTGTCGGCCTTGACATGCTCGGGCGCATCTTCGACGGCCTCGGCAGACCTGCCGACGGCTATCCTGAAATCCTCACAAACGAATTCCGTGACGTCAATGGTGCGCCGATCAATCCCGCCGCACGCGTCTATCCCAAGGATTTCATCCAGACCGGTGTTTCCGCCATCGATGGCATGAACACCCTCATCCGCGGCCAGAAGCTCCCCCTGTTCTCGGGCAATGGCCTGCCCCACAACCGGCTCGCAGCCCAGATTGTCAGACAGGCCAAGATAATCTCCACCGAAGGCGCGAAAGACGAGCCCTTCGCCATCGTTTTTGCGGCGATGGGCATCAAGTACGACGTCGCCCGCTACTTCCAGGACTCCTTCGAGAAGTCGGGCGTCCTGTCCCGCGTCGTCATGTTCTTCTCCCTCGCGGACAGTCCCTCGATCGAGCGCCTCGTGACACCGAAGTCGGCCCTCACCGCTGCCGAGTACCTGGCCTACGAAAAGAACATGCACGTCCTCGTGGTCATGACCGATATGACCAATTATTGCGAAGCCCTCCGTGAGGTTTCTGCCTCGCGCGGTGAGGTTCCCTCGCGCAAGGGTTATCCGGGCTACCTCTACTCCGACCTCGCCGCCCTCTACGAGCGCGCAGGCAAGATCGAAGGGTCCTCAGGTTCGATCACGCAGATTCCCATCCTGTCGATGCCCAACGACGACGTGACCAACCCGATCCCCGACCTCACCGGCTATATCACTGAGGGCCAGATCTCCATCGACCGCGAGCTTTTCCAGAAAGGCATCTATCCTCCGATCGCGGTGCTTCCTTCCCTATCCCGTCTCATGAAGGACGGCATCGGGCCGGGCATGACCCGCGAAGACCACAAGGACGTATCGAGTCAGTTGTTCGCCTGCTATGCACGGGTCAAGAACGTGCGAAACCTGGCTGCCATCATCGGCGAAGAAGAGCTGGCGCCGCTCGACAAGCAGTATCTCCGTTTTGGTGAGCGCTTCGAGGCTGAGTTCCTTTCGCAGGGCGAGGACGAGAACCGCAGCATCGGGGAGACCCTGGACCTGGGCTGGAAGCTTTTGGCCTGCCTGCCTCGCACGGAACTGATCCGCGTCTCGAAGAAGCTCATCGAGCAGTACCTTCCGAGGGCGGTCGAGAACGCGGAGGCGGCACGGGCCGCAGGCGCGGAGGTCTGATACCATGCCGACGCAGACAATCGCTCCGACGAAATCCAATCTCCTCAAGGAGAAGGAAAACCTGGCCCTGGCGGTCGAGGGTTACGAACTCCTTGAGCGCAAGCGCGAGATCCTGATGATGGAGCTGATGAAGCGCGTCGATCAGGTCCGCATCCTTGAGAGGAAAATCGAGACAAAAGCGAGCCTGGCCTATCCATTGATGCGCCGCATGATACTTTCGATAGGCCGCGAGCGCGCCCGCGAGCTGGCCGAGGGAGCCAGGAATCCGATACGGATCAGGGAAACCACGGTGCAGGCCGCCGGACAGCGCATCCCCTCGCTCGAGGCTGTCATCCCCGGTCGGACGCTCCAGACTTCCTTCATGAACTCTACGGTCGATACCGACGAGACAGTGGCCGAGTTCACCGGTCTTCTTGAGGTCCTGGTCCAGATGGCGGGACTCAGGACCGTAGTCTGGCGTCTTGCGAAGGAAGTCAAGAAGACCCAGCGCCGGGTCAATGCGCTCGACAAGATCGTGATTCCCGAATCGCGTGCGC
>JBMOIK010000117.1:0-10505 GCA_049317365.1 Rectinemataceae bacterium
GAAGAGGAAGAGAAGAGGACAGGATAACAGGATGAACAGGAGGGACAGGAAAAGAGGGGATAGGGATAGTGAATAGGGTATTCGCTATCTCTTCTTCCTTCCTATTGCCCTTGTCGATCTTGTTATCCGGTCTGGTCCAGGCCTGATAGTTTGCGAAGGCGTCTTGGGTGAAGCAAACCTTCATGAGACTGGCAGTGAGTTGTCGTCCATGGTCACGAGACCGGAACCCGAAGCAATTTCGGAGACGGACTTGAGGAGATGCTCGCGGTTGGCGGGGGTTCCTAGAAGGTAATCGGTCTCATCGGCGATATCGGTGACGACAATCTCGATTTCCTTGTCCTTGTATGCAAGCTTGAGAGCCTTGAGGAAATCAGCGGTGAGGTCGCCGGCCCTGACTCTATATGTGGACTGCATTGGTCCCTCCATCATGTTGACACACACAAGGGGTCTGTCCCCCAGATTCTTCCTATCCTGTTGATCCTGCCAATCCTGTTATCCTGTCTGATTCCTCTTACGAAATCGAAGAGGACAGGATAACAGGATAAACAGGAAGGACAGGAAAAGAGGGGAAAGGGAGGCAAAACACGTGACACACACTGGGGGTCTGTCCCCGCCAGTTTTCTATGCGACGAACAAGCTATTCTCGATCCCCCGCGTGAGATCCGAGGCGATGACCGACAGATCGGCCTGGAAGTCCTTCCATGAGGGCGCCTTATTCCAGCGCACTGATTGAAACTCCGATTCGGGCATTCCCAAGAGGATTTCCACGGCCAGAGGGGCTTCCAAGCCCGCCTCCTTTTGCCTCGCCTCGTCGAGAATGCTTCCCCAGCAAAAGGAATAGTTCCGGCAAATCGTCCGGATATCGGCCAGGTCCTTCGCCTCGAATCGAAACAACGCCGTCAGCTTGTTGCTGAGGATATTGCGTAGGGAATCGGTCCTATTGAACACTTGTGTAATCGCAAGATCGCCGAATCTCGGCGCGACATCGTTTACGAAATCGAGTTTTAGGCGGATATCCGGGAATGGGGCCATCTCGACTGCCAAGGTGAAGAAGTCGCCGGCGCGTATAAAATCCCGGCTGTCGTCCCAGCGAAAACCTTCGTTCGCGAGCCCTGCCAGGACAAGCTCCACTTCTTCGTTGAATGTATCGTCCGCACAGACGAAGAAGTCCAGATCGTCGGAATATCTATGATTGAAATAGCCCCTGCTGAGCGCGGTACCACCGGTGAGAAAAAAGCGAGTCCCGCATCCTTCGACGCATCTCAGGACTCCATCCTGAAGCGGATACAGCTTCTTTTCGTAATACTCCGAATACGAACGCATAGCGCCTCCTGAATTCGGACGACCGGATACGGGAAAGCAGTGCCGGATCGTACACTTCGATGAGACGTTCTACGCCCCAGAGCGCGACAATGCGATGCCAGCTTAGTCGTTCCAGGCTTCGCACCAGAAGTCGCTGCGCGTCGAAGGGTCCCGTCTTCGCTCTAAATCCGTCGATCACCTCGAGCAGCGAGGACGGCTCGACCTCGTAATCCCAATTCAAGGAAAGCGCGAGGCGAAGTCGTTCTTCCCGCGGTAGAGCTTTCAAAGCCCCCTCCCTCTCGCTTCGCGCACTCACTCATGCCAAGCGACGCGAGCATGACACGCACGGGGCTTCTGTCCCCTTCAGATTCTGCCATCGCTTCTCTGGCGGTCGACACGGTCTTCTGCCCCTCTATTTCCTTTCCTGATAATCCTGCCAATCCTGTTATCCTGTCTGATTCCTGAAACAGAAGCGAAGAAGACAGGATAACAGGATGAACAGGAGGGACAGGAAAAGAGGGGGTGAGGGATAGCACTACCCCTCATATGAACATATGAACATATGAACATCTATTCATATGAGGGGGTTGCGTGTTCTCAGCAGCCCGCCTTTTGACGAACCCGAAGTGACAGGCCCTGGGGCTCTGCCAGGCCCTGATGACAAACTCGGGGGTCTGACCCCGCCAAATTTCTATTGGCTGAACAAGCTATTCTCGATCCCTCGCGTGAGTTCCGAGGCGATTACCGACATATCGGCCTGGAAGTCCTTCCACGAGGGCTCCCTATTCCAGCGCACTGATTGAAACTCCGCTTCGGGCATTCCCAAGAGGATTTCCGCGGCCAGAGGGGCCTCCAAGCCCGCCTCCTTCTGCGTTCACCGAAGGCAAGCGGTCTGTCCGCCGCCACAGGAAAGTCGAAATCGCTTTCCTCGTTGTCAGTTCCAGTTGCGCGTGATCCATACAGATAAATAATGCAAATAGTTGGTTGGAAAACCTCTACAGCAACCCGAGCTATCTCGGCAATCTTTATTTGCCCAGCGCCCGTCGGTTGCCGAAGGCTGGGATCTTTGACCTTCAATCTCTATCCTTCCGTAAACGAAGCGCTGCCTCCAGGCAGCCCCAGAATCCCTTCGGAAATAGTACGGAGATCGACGAAGAAAGAGGAGCGGTCGACCGGCATGCTCCAGTTGATCTTGTTGAATCTGCCAGTCGGAAAGGTACCGATTATTTCCGCCGCTGAAACGGCATCGATACCCGCATCTTTTCGCTGGGCGTTTCGCATTACCTCAGGCCAAGGCCGCCCGTCGAGTGCAGCCGTTCCACTCTGCGGTTCTCTCTTCTACAAGGCATATCCATTCATCTTTATCCGGACAGGGACCATCCCAGAACATTCTTTGTATACATCGGATAGGAATTGTTCTCAGGCGTCTTGAAGAGGCGTCATCTAAGTCCATGGCTTGCAACCTCCAAGACCTGTGCTTTAGCCAATTTCCGTAAAGCGATCCCCTTCAGCGTGGGAAACGGACGACAAACCTATTGGCTTTTTCGTCATTCACCAGTTCCATGTCTGGACAGCGCGCAAGCGAGCGCGGAAGGCCACTACCCAAGCCGGAATAGGGCATGACATATTGGGCATGAGACAAAAGGACCGAATTTCGTGGCACCGATACGCCGAGCCGCACCGCCTCGATCGACAAACTGTTGGGAAGTATCCCGGGGCTTATGATTTCAACGCGGTCCGAAAACACAAATAGCTTGATGGATGCGTTGATCAGATAATCGCGGTGTACCAGAGCATTGACCACGACTTCCTGCAAGGCTTCGCGAGATACTTCGAGCACGCCCACCTGGTTAAAGCCCAAGGCCGGGTTCCCCTGGACATGACGAAGGTTGCGCTCCAGGAAAGTCATCGCAGTGGCAAACTGCTCCGGCAGCCTTCCTTTCAATTCTACCTTGTCGAGGAATGAGTCATCAGCAAGGCTGGTGCCAGGAAACGAAGCGGCGGCAATGTGAAAAAGCGCTGCATGCCTCGAAAGGTCCTTGCCAAGCAAAAGAAGTCCGGCGAGCGTGATCGAGCTTTTTTTCATAAAGCCCAATGCTTCGAGAATTCTGCCAGCAGAAAGGGTCGCAGTATCCAGACGCGAACCGGTCTTGCGAAAATAAAAGTCTGCGAACACGGACATGTCCAGATCGTCTACGGAAGTCTCCGGAACCGGGCGCTCATCCGCGAATAGCTTGGCCCCTGCCTGAAATAGCCGCTGCAGTTCTTCAGGACTCGTTACCTTGCGCTTGTCGGCACCGTTCTTTATCCAAAAACGACCTTCATTGTCACAATAGGGCTTGTTGAGGCCATTCGGCACCTCGACTAGCATAATTATGTGCTCGTCAATCCGGATATTCTGCGTCTGTATGCTGCTTGAAGGACGAACATTCTGGCTAGCTACGTTGCTCAGCAACTGGTTGACTCGACGAATGCCTGCAGCGTCTAAACCGGCAATAGAACCGTCATCACCTACGCCGATGAAAATGCGGCCCCCGGAAGAATTCAGGAATGCGATAATCTCTGCAGCGGCTTGCTCAGGATTGGTAAGATTGACCTTGAACTGCCTACGACTGTCTTCTCCCAGCCGTATTTCGTTCAGTATCTCAGCGCCATCCATGGCATTACCATTCCTTTGTTGAAACCTCTTCTTGGCTATATAGTGCCAAGTTCAAGCTTGGCAAACCAGAGTCCCTTCCTGAAAGGATGGGTGGGAAACCTAGCGCTGGCCATTTTATACCAATTGCCGGATCATCCCAGCGAACTCCCCCCTCGTCCTCAGGGTGGTAGAAATCCGTGCATTTATACGCAAAGACAGCCTCGTCCGAGAGTACGAGAAATCCGTGGGCGAATCCTGGCGGCACGTAGAACTGGTTCTGTGCTTTTCCAGAAAGGATCATCCCGTGCCATTTTCCGAATGTTGCTGAGCCCGCTCGAAGATCGACAGCTACGTCAAAGATCTCACCCTGTATGGCCCGCACAAGCTTTCCCTGAGGAAAGCGCTTTTGGAAATGCAAACCCCTCAGTACGCCCTTGCGTGACAGGGACTGGTTGTCCTGGACAAAATGCGCATCAAGCCCCGCAGCAGCGAAGTCCATGTCGCTCCAGGTTTCCAGAAAATAGCCCCGCTCGTCGCCGAAAACCCTGGGTTGTATTAGAAATAGTCCTTCAATGGGGCCGGGCTCGATGGTGAAGGGCATCAAGGACCCTTGTTTTCTGCGATGAAGCTGAGGTACTCGCCGTACTCGGTCTTCATGGTGCTGGCAGTCGCAAGAAGCCGAGCCCTGTCTATCCAGCCCTTATGGAAGGCAATTTCCTCAACGCAGGCTATATAGAGTCCCTGCCTGCGCTGGACCGTCTCGACAAAGTTTGCTGCCTCGAGGAGGTCACCAGGGTTGCCCGTATCCAGCCAGGCAAAGCCACGTCCGAACAACTCGACGTGAAGAGCCTGTCGGCGGAGATACTCATTATTGACGCTCGTAATCTCGATTTCACCACGCGCCGATGGCTTGACCGACCTCGCAATATCAACAACCTCTCTGTCATAAAAGTACAGCCCAGGAACCGCATAATTAGACTTAGGATTGGCTGGCTTTTCTTCAATGGAAAGCACCTTGCCCGCCGCATCGAACTCTACGACGCCATAGGCCCTGGCATCCTTGACTGGATATCCAAAGATTGTGGCTCCCGATACCTGCGAAGCCGCCCGCTCGAGCATGGCGGAAAAGCCCTGCCCGTAGAAGATATTGTCACCAAGTACGAGGGCTACAGAATCATTGGCAATAAACACTTCGCCGACTAAAAAGGCGTCCGCCAGTCCCCGCGGCCTATCCTGCACTGCATACTCAAATCGCATGCCCAAGGCGCTGCCATCCCCGAGAAGCTCTCGGAACTGAGGTATATCCCGTGGAGTAGAGATTACCAGCACTTCCTTTATACCCGCCAACATGAGCGTCGACAAAGGATAATAGATCATGGGCTTGTCATAGACAGGAAGTATCTGCTTGGAGATAGCCTGGGTAGCAGGGAAGAGCCGAGTTGCCGTTCCTCCGGCTAGAATTATGCCTTTCATGAACCTCTCCCTATAGCAAAATCCATTGACCCTATCCCCCGGGCTTTATCTGACAAGGGCCTTTTTTGCGTAATGAAGCCAAACAAATGCAGACACTGCCATAGCCAGAGCCGCAAGTAGCGCAATCAGCGATGCACCTGGAAGAAGCACCGTAGCAAGCATACCTGCCACGCCAAGCCCGATGGCAGAGGCATAGACAATGGCAAGAATTTGTCGTGCATCCAGCCCGAGGTCCATAAGCTTATGGTGGAGGTGCTCCCTGTCAGGAGTCATGACCCCTTGACCTCGTCGCCTTCTGCGAAGGATAGCGGCAAAGACATCCAGTACCGGTATCGCCACGACGGTTCCAGAGGCAAGAAAGGAAAACTCGCTCGGAAAGGCACCTGTACCCAAAAGTGGCAATATGGCAAGGCAGTAGCCCAAAAAAAGGCTCCCGGAATCGCCCATGAAAATCCGTGCGGGGGGGAAATTGAAAAACAGAAAGCCCACTATGGCCCCGGCCAAGGCAAAGGCAACAATTGCCCCCTCGGCCTGGCCGAGAGCCAAGGACAAACCCCCAAAGCTCAAGGCAGCAATCAAGCTGATCCCGCCAGCCAGGCCATCCATGCCATCGATCATGTTGATTGCGTTGGAAAGGCCGACTATCCAGACAATCGTTATGATCCATGAAAAGACACCAAGCGGGATGCCCGACCCGGATCCCGGGAGGTACTCAAAACGATAGCCTGCGGCCGCGACTGCAATAGCCACAGCGAGCTGCACTCCGAATTTGAAGTAGGCCCTCAGATTCTTGAAGTCATCAGCCAGGCCCATTCCATGAATGGCAGCCGCCCCGCCCAGCAGCACGAAAAGGGAGGCCTCGAGCCGAAAGGCTCCCATCAAGGCGCTCACAAGCAAGGCCACGATAAAGGCCCAGAACATCGCGATCCCGCCAAGGCGTGGTATTGGTCCTGTATGAATCTTCCGTGGATCGCCCGGAACATCAAACCAGCCCCGACGCCGAGCGACGGACAGGATCAAAGGAGTTCCAATGAGCGAAAGGGCAGCAGCCACAAGTGAAGGCAATAGCATAGGCATTACCATCATGTTTTCCATTGCGGAACCTCGATGCAGATAGCCTTCACTAGAGCTTATACACCTTGCCGTCCTCGATATGTACGCCCTTGACCGCGTTCCTTGTATCGACGATCAGCTTCGCCTTGTCGATGATCCTGTCGATATCGAGGCAGCTATGATTAGTTGTAAACACGACGCAATCCGCCTCTGTAAGGGCCTGGTCCGACAACTCGACACCCTCCCAGCAATGGCCATGCTCATCGATGAGCTGGAGAATATAAGGATCATGATAGCTCACGACTGCACCCTTCCGCGCCACCTGATCCATCACAAGGAGTGCCGGGCTTTCTCGTGCGTCGTCTATGTCGGGTTTGTAGGCAACTCCGATAAAAAGGATCTTCGAGCCATTCAAGGGCTTCTTGTGACGGTTCAGGGCAAAGGCTATCTTGTTCATCATGCGGTAGGGCATGAGGTTGTTGATATTGCCCGCAGCATTGATCATGGTCAGGTCAAAGTTAAAGCCCTTGGCGATGTACTCGAGGTAGAAGGGATCCAGCGGTATGCAATGGCCACCGATTCCGGGCCCTGGGTAAAAGGCCTGAAAGCCGTAGGGCTTGGACTTGGCAGCTTCTATGACTTCCCATATATTTATGTCCATCTTGCCCGCCAGCAAGGCGAGCTCGTTGATAAGGGAGATATTGACTAATCGGTAGGTATTTTCGAGGATCTTTACCATCTCGGCTGCCCGGGGAGAGCTGACCGGATAGAGCTTCTCGATGGCCTTTCCGTAAAGCGCCAAGGCAATGGCCTGCGCTTCCTTTCCGAGGCCCCCAACCACCTTGGGCGTATTGTCCGTCTTGTAGTCCTTGTTGCCTGGGTCAACCCGCTCGGGGCTGAAACAGAGCCAGAAGTCAGATCCTTCCTTCATGCCCGATTCCCGCTCAATTATGGGCTTCATGAAGTCTTCGGTAGTCGTAGGATAGGTAGTGCTCTCGAGGGCGATAAAGCTGCCCTTTTTCATATGCCTGCCGATGGCTTCGCAGGAAGCGGCAATATAGCTCATGTCGGGCTTCTTGAATTTGTCGAGGGGAGTCGGCACGGCGATGATCAGCGCGTCGCATTCTCCGATGCGGGAAAAGTCGGTGGTCGCGGACAGTTTGCCGCTCTCGGTGACGGCCCTCAAGTCCTCGTCCTTGACATCGCCAATGTAGCTCTTGTCCGCGTTGACTGAATCGGCCTTTGTGGCACTTTTTTCAAAGCCAAGAACATGGATGTCTTTTTTGGCAAAGGCCACCGCCAGGGGCAGGCCGACATATCCCAGACCCATGATGCCGACCCGGACCGAGTCTTTGGCTATCTTTCCCATGAGTATGTCGAAATCGCTCATCCTGCAGCTCCCGCAATTTCAATAGGCCGTAGCTTCAATAGACACGACAAGTCCGCAGGGGCAAGGCCCTTGCTTTTTGCGAAATGTCGTCAAGTCCGTCCTGTGCCGCCGAAACAGGCTCCAGAACCAGGCTCAAGTCCTTTGGAAAGTAGCCAAACCATAATAACAGAGCTCATGTTGTTCAATACTTGAACAAACCCGGCCCACCGATGCGATATCCTATCGCAAGCCTGGTAAAAAAGCCTGTCTTTCCCTCACGATAGTTCATCGCCGGTGTGATTTTGACAGCCACGCCCTCCCATTCATAGGAGAAAAAGCACTCGAGGCTGAAAAAGGAGACTGCCTGGGAGGCTTCCGTGGCAGAAATCCCGGTAAAGTAGGGGGTCGTGACAAGGTTGGCTGATTCAGTCTTAAGAAGAAAGAGAAAATCCACCCCTGTCTGGAATCCAAAGAGTCCTCGGTCAAGAGAGGCGACCAGGCGACCCCAGCGCGCTCCGGGCCCATAGGGACTGGTCAGCGGCAGGAGTATGGCGCCTGAATCGATGGGGTAGCGGTAGATGGCCCGGGACAGCGTGTTGACGTAGGGAATCGATGCAGTGCTGCCGTCAAAGTTGCCCCACAGGACATGGGTATAGCCAGCCTCACCATACAGGGAAAAAGCGCTCTCCGGTGGCTTCCATTCAATGCCGCCGACCATGGCGGTTATGGTTACCGCCTCGGAATCGCGGATGCCGACTAAGCCGGAGTTTGCGTCGTCAAACCCTAGGTGAAAAGCGGCTGCTAGCCCGGGTTGAGGGGTCCAGCGTCCATCGAAGACCAGAGACATATTGGTTTCGAGGAGCTGCGTCTGATGCCAGGATACTACCGGCAGGATATCAATGAACTCGATGCGGTTGTTCCTGCGCGAGTAGAGGGCATGGCCCGATCCCCCAAGGACGAATCCACCGAAGTCCCAGGAAAAGCGGTGGAAGGTCTCGAGAATGAGTGTGGGACTGCCGGTTGCAGAATCTTCCCAGCCATAGTCTGGATAGCTGGGAGAACTCGTATTTCCACCGGCATTGGGATCGACATCAAGGCCGGCATAGGCCTTGCGAGCCCTGATGCTGGCTACAATCCATTGCATGCCAAGTTGCCCGATCCTGGTCTCGAGGTGAAAGCCATCAAAGTAGGGAATGCGTGGCGAGGGCAGGAGGCTTCCGAGGAGCCCGCCCGAATAATCGATGCCGTCCCGGCCGAGGGTAAAGTCCAGATTCGGGCTTCTCCAGGCGACTATTCCTCTGGACAAGAGTCCGTTTTCAGCCATGATGGGGTTGCCCGCCCCCCCCAGTGGAGGAAGATTATCGACGAGGTAGGCATCCCCGACATACTGGGGCCTTACTTCACCTACTGAATGAAAGTACAGACCTTCCTGCTCCCCATAGAAAAGATCGAGGGTCGCAAAAGGCGGGTAGCTCATATATCCCCGCTGGATATCGATACCGCTTTTCGCTGCTGTGGTCTCTACGGAAAGCGGCGAGCCAAGGGTCCGTTCGTAGACTACTTCCAGGCTGGCCTTAAGCGCGGGCTCCTCTGCCAGGGCCGCAACGCTCAGGGCAAGACTGCTCACAAGTAAGACAAATCTATGCTGCACCCTCACGACCGGCCGCCCCCAAGATCCAGCTTCCAGGAACCACCGAGGGTCAGACTAAATAGTGCCTTATTTGTGGAGGAAGGCTTCCAGATCCAGATGGCGTTATAGGGGAATTTGTCATTCTCAGGGGCGATCGGATTGTCCAGGAGTGGAGTCACCGGACCGAGCGCAAGGGCATTCCAGACATAGCCGATTGTACCTGATGCATAGCAGACCAGCGCCCCGAATCGCCTGGAAACCGTAAGCCCAGTTACCAGCTTCTTTTCAAGGAGTGCCTCTCCGAGGAGAACTGTACCCTGCTGCCTGTGCCAGGAGTCCTCCTGCCAGGCATTGGTGGGGGACTTGGAACCCGAAAGCGTGAACTCAATATATGCCAATGCGGGCCAGAGGCCGGAACTCCCCGACCAGTCCCCTCGCAGGGAAAGATTGTTCTCACCCTTGCTGTAGCCTATCATCTGGTCTTCTATTTCAATGGCTTTGTAGTTTCCTGCGTAGGCCTTGGAATAATCAAAGAGACTGTCCGGGTAGTAGCTGTAGCCATACTCCCTCCCGGGCTTGCCATAGGTGGGCTCGAAAACGTATTTAGTTGCACCTGCCTGCCAGAGGCTGAACTTTCCAAGTTCGGTATCGATGCTCCATCCAAGGCTCCAGGCTGCCTTCCAGGGGTTGTTCGGAGTCTTGGGCAAGAGAAAGTGCATGCTGAAGTCATCAAAGAGAACCTGGAATTGGGCGCTTTGAGTTGCTCCCTTCCACTGCCCGAAGAAACCAAGGAGGTCGTTTTCATCAGCCCCCGTTGCCCAGGGACGGCCTGCTGTGTCGCGGAAATACTGGACAGCGTATTGAGGCGCAGGATTGAGGAGATACTCGAGGTCGAAGGAGCGCCCGACATATACAGCCGCATCCTGGATGCCAAAGCTGAACTCTCCATAACGTAGGCCATAGGCCTTGATATTGGCTCCGCGGTCAGGAAAGCCATCGGGAAAGGCCGGCGTCTTCATCCCGGACCGCGAATTGAGCTC
>JBMOIK010000118.1:0-10289 GCA_049317365.1 Rectinemataceae bacterium
CCCGCGCGCGGGTATCGATGGGGGTCGCAAATGAAGGGATTCCTTCCCGTATTCAGGCGAGAGTTCCGTGCTTCTTTCAACTCGCCGGTAGCCTTCAGCCTCATCGTCGCCTTTCTTATCTTCACGGCAGGGTGGCTCTATTTCGTCACTGGCTTCTATGCGGCAGGCATGGCCGACCTCTCCGCCTACTTTGGCATGATGCCCATAGTACTGGCCTTCATCGTCCCCGCCTTGACCATGCGGAGCTGGGCCGAGGAAGTGCGGCTCGGTACGGCGGAACTCCTCTTGACGCTGCCCTTCGGCGAGTTCGGCACCGTGGCAGGCAAGTTCGCCGCCTCTTTCGCCGTCGTCGCCATTGCCATCCTCCTGGGACTTCCCGTCCCGATCATGGCTGGCTTCCTCGGGCGCTTCGACCCAGGCGTCCTTTTCGGCCAGTATCTCGGGGTCATCCTCGTGGCTGCCTCCGCCACCGCGATCGGGCAGTGGGTTTCCTCGCGCTCCCGCAACCAGGTGAGCGCCTTCCTCGGTTCGGTCGTGCTCCTCCTGGCCCTCGTCCTTGTGGACAGGGTCTCGTCCTTCCTCGGCGCCGGAGGCCTCGTGGCCACCATCCTCAACTGGCTTTCGCTCGCCCGGCACTACGCGGGCTTCGGCCGCGGCGTCCTCGACTCCAGGGACCTCCTCTATTATGTAGCGACGACGCTTTTCTTCCTCTATCTGACCGCCTGGACCATCGGGCGCAGGAAATGGAGCTGACGACATGGACGCCAGAACAGGTAGACTGAGGGGCACCGTCCTCCTCCTCCTCACAGCGGCCGTCACGGTTGCCACCCTCCTCGTCGCCGGGAGGTTCGCCTTCAGGCTCGACCTCTCCGCCGACCGCAGCCAGAGCCTCTCGCCGGTGGCGCACAAGCTCTACCGCGAGGTTCCCGAACAGCTTCATATCACCTACTATATTTCCCCGACCCTCTCGGCCAAGCACCCGGGACCCCGGGCCATCGAAGACCTCCTCCGCGAGTTCGAGGCCTCCTCCCGCGGCCGCATCGACCTGTCGGTCGAGGACCCTTCGAAGCGCAGCGGAGCCGTAGAAGCCCTCGGCGTGCAGGGCAGGCAGATGCAGATCGTCGAGCAGAACGAGCAGAGGGTGGCCGTTGTCTATTCAGGCATCCTGCTCCAGTACCTCGACAAGAGCGAAGTCATCCCCTTCGTGCTCGATGGCGCGACCCTCGAGTACGATCTCGTGAAGGCCGTCCGCAGGGCTGTGGGGACAGCAGCGCAGAAGGTCTCCATACTCGTGGGCGACGCCGACAAGTCCATGGCCAACGACTACAAGACGGTCGGCGAGGAACTCAGGAAATCGGGCTGGGAGGTCTCCGAGGTCAATCGCGGCGACGCCATTCCGCCCGAAACCAGGGTTTTGCTGGTATTGGGAAATTCGGATATAGACGATTATGCCGCCTACCGTGTCGAGGAGTACCTCGC
This sequence comes from Rectinemataceae bacterium, assembly GCA_049317365.1. Classification (GTDB taxonomy): domain Bacteria; phylum Spirochaetota; class Spirochaetia; order Treponematales; family Rectinemataceae; genus CAIJMU01. The sequence continues at coordinate 1,480 of JBMOIK010000118.1, forward strand.
CAGGGGCGGCGCCGCCTTCCTTGCCATCAAGGGTGTCGGCGTCGAGGCACGCCAGGATCTCACGGCCGCCCCCCTCAAGCAGGACGGCCTCCTCCGTGCCCTCTCCTCCTGGGGTGTCGATGTCGGCAGGAGCCTCGTACTTGACGCCTCCTCCCTCACGGTCCCCTTCCAGCAGGCCGGCCAGTTCGGCAGCAGCGTCATCCGCTATGTGCAGTATCCCCACTGGATCATCACAAGGCCCGAGTTCGCCTCGAAAACCAATCCGGTTACCTCCAAGCTCGCCGGCCTTGACCTCTACTGGCCGAGCCCCCTCACCCTGAAGGACCGCTCCGGCGTGAAAGGCGAGGCCCTCGTGAAGTCGACTCCGAAGGCCTGGCTCCAGACCGCCAGCTTTGCCATCAGGCCCGAGGAGTCGGCGGATTTCCAGGCCGAAGCCGGCAAGACCGGAGGGCAGTACACGCTGGCCGTGACCCTCGCCGGTCCCCTTCCGGGCCTGTGGGCCTCCGCTGCCCCTCCCCTCCGCGCCGGCGCTGCCGCCCTTTCCCCACAGCAGAACCCGCCCGCTCCGTCCAAGATCATCGTAATTGGTTCATCAGATTTCGCGACCGACCTCATGGCGATGACGAATTCGCAGTTCAACGCCGCCTTCGTGGCCGCGGCCACCGACTGGCTTGCCACCGGGGACGAGCTCGCAGCCATCAAGACCCGGGGCCAGAAAGACCCTCGGCTGTCGAAGATCCAGGATCCGGGAGTGAAGAACAGCTATGTCATCGTCTCCTACGCGATCAACCTGGTCCTCGTGCCGGGAATCCTCCTGGCCATCGCATTGGTGAGGAGGCGGACGCGCAGGCTCCTGTCGCGCATGGAGGCGGTGGCCTTCGCCAAGCAGGACGGCGCCTCGCGCGCGTCCGGAACGGAGGCCGGGAAATGATGCGATACCAGGACAAGGTCAAGTACCTCAGCATCGTGCTCGTCGTATTGCTGGTGGCCTTCGGCCTCGGCGAATTCTTTGCGCCCGAACGCGTATCCTCGCGGCAGGAAGCCTTTACAGCCCTGCCGTCGAAATCGGGAGAGGTCGCGAAGGTTGAGCTCCTCGGTCCAGGAACTGGAGCCTCCCTCAGCTTCACACGAGGAGGTGGGCAGTGGGCCCTCGAGGACGCCTCGGCCCGGCTGCCTGTCCAGTCGAGCCGGATAGAGGCCATGCTGACTGCCCTTTCAGCAGCCGGGAAGCGCCGTCCTGTCGCCGGCAACAAGGACTCCTGGAAGAGCCTCGGCCTCGACGATGCCCAGGCCAAGGTGCTGAAGCTCTCCGATGGGACAGGGAAGCTCCTGCTCGAGCTCCGGGTGGGCAACCATGGTCCGAGCGGCAGCGAAGTCTACGCCCGCTTCGGCAAGGCTGAAGCCTCCTTCATGATCGATGCAGCTGTTGCCTCCTACCTGGGCACCGACCGGGCCTCCTGGCTTGATCGCCGACTCTTCGGCAACGCTCCCGAAGCTTCAGCCTACCAGGCCTTTGCGGTAAGGGCGGACATCGTCCTAAATCCTGCCGACAAGGCTGCCAAGCCCCTCAACATAGCCTGGCGCTTCGAGCGTTCGGGCCAGCTCTGGAAGGGCGGAGCGAGGGAGCTTGATCCTGTCACGATCGAGTCGGTGCTCCGCGCTGCGGGCAACCTCGAGGCGACCGACCTGACAGCAGCAGCTCCATCGGACGCTTTCTCGAAGGTTGAGGCGACCATCACCCTCGACCTCGGGTCAGGAAAGACCCGCATCGTCGAAATCGGAGCTCCAGCGGCTGACGGCCGCTTCTGGGCACGGGCCACCGAGGGCGGACAGCCCCGGCCCTTCGGCTACCAGGTGTCGAGATACTCGCTGGAATCGATACTGAAGAGCGAAGAGAGCTTTGCTAAGAAGTGACCCGCCATTGAATTGAAAAGGCCCCCCTTCGCGTAGGAAGGGGGCCTTTTCCTGTCGTGGCGATTATCGAGCCGCAGGCGTAAAACGCTCGATCCCGGCCCATGACTCCGCTACCCAGAGTTCGCCGCCGCATAGCGCGACGACAGGACTATACCAGTTCTGAAGATTCCCCGAGGGGGTCCAGCTCTCCTTTGCCTCGAGTCCTGCCGCTTTCGGGGTATAGAGCAGCACGCTCGCAGGCGTTGCGATGGCCAGGCGCTCGGGCGTGACTCCCGCTTCGCTTTTTGCCATCGAGGCATTCCATCCGCTCAGGGTTGCGACGGTCGTTACCACGGGAGCGCTTCCTTCAGCGCTGGCGAAAAGGAGCTTCCGCTCGCCCCCGTACCACCAGCCCCCGATGGCGACATCGCGCATGGCCGCGGAGCTGACCATGGCATCGGCGTACATATAGGCGTTCATGTACCTTCCGCCGCCGGTCAGGAGGGCGACTCCCGAAGCAATGGGCCGCCAGTCTGACAATACGCCGTCCATCGGAGTTTCCCCGAGGACCTGTGCAGTGCTTCCGTTTGCCGCGACCTTGAGGATGCGGCTCGAATCCAGCCAGGAGGCTGGCTGGTAGGCCGAAAGCCAGCTGCCATCTGGCAGTCGGGCGAGGGGATAGCCTGGAAAGCTTGTGCCTTTGGATGCAGAAACCGGCGAAGCGGCGGCAATGTCCCAGGTATCCATGGTCATGCTGCCGTAGCCGTCGATTTCCGAGCGGCTCCAGGAGAAGGTGGCGAGCTCACTGCCAGAGGCCATGGCCTCGACGCAACCGGAGACTATCAGTGGCGCCGCGGTCGTCCATAAGGCTGCATCCACGAGGGTGAGGCCTCCGTGGAAGAGGAGGAGTCGCCCGTCGGGCAGGGTCTCGAGCCGCGGGACGTTGCGGCCAAGGGAAATCCAGTCTGGATAGCTCAGGCCCCGCGTGATGGCGTCGGGCTCGACCTTCAAGCTGCCGTCGGTCCCGACCCGGATTGCGTGAAGGATAGCAGTGCCAGTACCTGAGGAACCCCAGGATTGCGAGAGGATGACGAGGAGCCCCTTGTCGGGGAGGGCGACGATACCGTTCTGGCCCAAGGGGTACCAGACATAGTTGTTACGATCGGAGCTGGCCGGGAGCTTGATCGTCGCAATTGGAACTGGCTCCATATATGCGTCTGGCTCGAAGCTCGAGACTGAGAGTCCGCTCCCGTTTCGCGCGACCATGATTCCCTTCCCCGAAACAAGGCCTGTCCACGCGACGTCGAAGGCCAGGGGCAGCTCCGAAAGGAGCTGGGCGCTGCCCGCGGCAGGTCGCCAGGCGTCCAGACGGTCTAGGGCGTAGGAGTAGGCGATATCGGGACTCACCCCTATGCTGCGGAGGGCGTCCCCTGAATCGGGGAGCTCGCAGAGGAGGGATGGACCCGCGGCCTCCGCCTTTACCAGCGCAATGCTGAAGCCTCCGGTGCCGGCTGTATAGTCATATGAATAGTAAGGAATCGAGTAGGATCCGAGCTCGGCCAGGCGGTTGATCCGCTTCCAGTCCCAGGTGGCGGCCGACCAGCTCCACCCATCACCGAGTAGGAGGTCGGATCCCTTCTGGACTGGCTTTGAGGGATCGCTCACATCGTAGATCGCTGCCTTGGTCCGCCAGTTCCCCGAGGCGCCTGCGACTCCAACGGCAAAGAGGAGCTTTTCATCAGCAGGTCCGCTGAAGGTTTCGATGTGCGTTGAGTAACCAGGGACCTTGAGCTCTCCTAGATTCACAGGATGTGCAGGGTCGGCGAAGGAGACAGTGAAGAGGGGATCGGTCGTGAAGAAGGTCACGACATAGGCCATGTCCCCGTCGAAGCGGCTCGCTCGGAGGCTCTCACCAGCAGCAAGTTCGATGGCGCCTGAAAAGCGCTCGCCCTTGGCGGCTTCATAGGAGTCGGGGTTCGCCGGATCGCGCCAGTCGATGGCGAAGACTCTCGTGGTCCTGTGTGCCCAGTCGCCAGAATCGTCGGCGACGACGCGGAGCCAGCCGTCCTTGAGGTCGAGCTTGAAGCGGTCGGAGATCCAGCCCCTGACGCCTACTGAGGCGCTCTGCGTGAGCGTGCCTGCCGCATCGACGTCAAAGCGCGTTATCGTCGTGGTAAGCGAGCTCCAGAAGGCTTCCATGGATGCGACGAAGACAGCCGCGCTGCCGTCTCCCGTGGCTGCTACGTGAATGGCGCTGCAATTTCCAGGAATAGGAAGTGTTGTGACTGCCTGGGTCGCGGCGTTCACGACGGTCAGGGATGCCTGAAAGCCGCTGCCCAGGGGCGAGGACGTGGAGGCGACCGAGCTGCTTACCGAGGATCCGATTGGTGCACTGCCCGAAGCCGGGTCGGCGGTGGCCGGTTCAGCTGAGGCCCGTCCGGAGAGCGGAGTCACAGCCGAATACCAGCCCTCGTTGGTGGCGATGATGAGGGAGCTTCCAACAAGCCTCGAATCGACGATGCTGCCGCCGATCTCGACCCGCGCCGCTGTGGCTGCGGCCGCGCTTCCGATGGCTCCTGCCTCGATGAAGGTGACGGCGCTTTTCACTGCCGTGGCCACAGGCGCCCCGCGCATCGCCATCGCGTAGCTTGTAGAGCTGGGATTGCTGAGGAGGAGGATTGTGCTTCCACTTTCATAGAGCTCGTAGGGTGAACCCGTTACACGGACGCGGCCGACGAGGATGGGCTTTTCAGGGAGGGTGATGTCGATGGCCAGGAGACCGCGGTACTCGTTGGAGAGGTAGAGGCGGTGGTTCTCTGCATCGATATGGAAAACGTCCGGTTCTACGGGGGAGGATGAGGACTTTTCGCTTGTAGCGGCGATGGTGCTGGAGAGCGCGGCATCGAGGGTCCCTGTCGCCATGTCGGAACGCAGTCCCTGCCCATCGGGCGTGTAGAACCTGCTGTCCTGCTTGAGAAGCAGGGTAGCCTGCCTCGAGGATCCTGGCCACAGGGCGCAGGAACCAACAACAAGCCCCAGGAAGGCCGCAAGGGCAAAAGCCGCCTTCCTCGTGGCCCTTCCTGCATGGAACGAATCAGATAGCATGGATCCCCCCTTTTCAGGCTGACATCGCAGCGGGTAACCGATCTTCCCGATGCGGGTCCCCAGGGAAATGTCGCTTCAGTCGGATGACCCGGTCTTGGTATCCTTCTTGGCCTTTTTGTCGGCCCGTTTTTCCTTGAGTGTCTTCGTGGGCTTCTTCTTGTCTTCGTTCTTCTGCTTGTCCTGCGATTTCATGAAGTCCTCCTTTGGGCATGATTGCCCGAATCCTGAACCCGCGGAAAGACCATCCACGGTCCTTAAGCACTATGAGACTACCCGCTTCATTTTTCAAGGTACCTCGCGGGCACGCCTCATGGGCTTCCCGAAGCCCGCTGCTCGATCCGGAGCGCCTCACCTTCCGGGAGGTAGACCCGCGAGAAGGGAGGGACGGAATGGGTAAGCCAGACATTTCCTCCGATCACTGAATCCGCACCCACCAGGGTGCTACCACCGAGGATTGTCGCTCCGGAGTAAATGGTAACGCGGTCCGAGATGGTCGGATGGCGTTTGGAATTGCCTTCTTCCTTCCTTACAGAGAGCGCCCCGAGTGTTACCCCCTGATAGAGCTTGACGTCGCGCCCGATGACCGCTGTCTCGCCGATGACCACGCCGGTGCCATGGTCGATGAAGAAACCCGGCTCGATGGAGGCACCCGGATGTATGTCGATGCCGGTTTTTCCGTGCATGCTTTCACTCATCATGCGCGGTATGAGGGGCAGCCCGGCCATCCAGAAGAAGTGGGCAATGCGGTGCACGACAATGGCTTCGAGCCCGGGATAGGCCAGTATGACCTCCTCGTGGGATTTCGCGGCGGGATCGCCCTTCCATGCTGCCTCGGCATCCTCGAGAAGGATTGAGCGGAGCACGGGAAGGGATTCGAAAAAGGAGACCACCAACTCCCCTGCTTCCAGTTCGCAGGCAGCAGGGCACCCTCCGTCACCGCGTGACCTCGCACCGTATTCGAGTGAACGCGCCGCTTCGGGAACGAGAAGCTTGGCAGCCCGGTGCACGAGTTCTCCTGCCACGAGTCCGAGGTTCCTGTCGTCTATCCCGTCTTCCTTGCGGAAGCCTGGGAAGACGAGGGTTTCGATGTCACTCAACGCGCGGAGGACCGCGTCGCGTGAAGGCAGGTTTGAACCGGCAGCATGGTTCACTCCGCCGGAACCTGACCAGGAATCGATGATGCCTGCAATCGCAGGTCCCAAATCTCTCATTCAGCTTCCTTTCACAGGATCCGTGTGGCGCCTATGGGACGGATGCGGAGTTTTTGTACCGATCCCTGTCCGAACCAGGACTCCATCAGGCTGCGATAGCCATCGGAAAGCTCCACTGGAACGAGGGCCTGGATCGTTCCTGCAAAACCTCCCCCATGGATGCGGACCATGCCGTTTCCCTTGAGCCAGCGCTCCGAGACAGCCAGGGCGGTAGCTATCCTCCGGTTGCGGGGCTGGCTGGGCGGATCGATGTTGCCGAGGAGGCGCCAGGACGAGTCTCCCGATTCCCGAGCCAGTGCGAGATAGCTGGGCATGTCACCGGTAGCGAGGGCCCCGACCATGGCCGGGACCCGTGCGGTCTCCGCAAAAAAATGTGCTGCCCGGAGCCAGGGCTTGTCACCCACTGCCCGCCACAGTTCCGCGCTCCGCGCGACAAAGTCAGCGGGATCGACATTTCCCAGGGTATCTGCCCCGAAAAAAGCCGCCGCACGACGCATGTCGGCTGGAATTTCCGCATAGTCCCCGGTCAGGTCGGCATGGCTTCCGCGGGTATGGACCACGTGCAGGATGTAGCCTGCGGAGGCAAAGTCGAAGTACAGCGGCGTCGTCTCAGGCGAGGCAGGGTCACGGAAATCAATGGCGATGATGCCGCCGTGGGCGCTGGCCATCTGATCCATGAGACCGCAGGGCTTGCCGAACCACTCATTTTCGGCCCTTTGCCCGATCTTTGCGATGTCGGTGGGAAGCAGGGAAACACCGGCGAGGTCGGACATGATCACGCCGAGGAGGCACTCGATGGCCGCTGAACTCGAGAGTCCCGAGCCGACAGCCACGGTGGAATCGACGGATGCATCAAAGCCTCCGTGACGGAGCCCACGCTCGGCGAGAACCGCCGCTACGCCACGCACGAGGGCAGCAGTCGTCCCCGCTTCCTCTGGCCGAGGACCCCGGTCGCGGAGGTCCACAGCCAATGGTGCGGGAAGGGCAGGGGAGCGCATTGTCACCCGGCCGTCGTTCCGTGGCGCAACGCAGGCGAGGACATCGAGCTGCACGGCAGCGCAGAGCACCTTCCCGTGGTTATGGTCGGTGTGGTTTCCGGCGAGCTCCGTGCGACCCGGAGCAGAATAGATCCTGAGCCCTTTCTGCGCATCCTCGGAGCTGAAGGCTTCTGCAAGCGCCGCGATGCGGCGCATGGCTTCATCCCTGCCTTCCTCACCGTACAGCTCATGGATCGCGCTTAGGCCCTCCTCGGAGTCCTGATCCTTTGCGACGAAGCGTGATGGGGTCATGGTCTCTGCCTCCCGGCCATCGTAATAGTACGGAATAGAGGGAGAGGGCAAGGTCGCCGGAGCCAAGGCAGGGTATACTCCCCTCGCTCGGTGACAAGGGCCCGTGCCGGGGTGTACTCTCGCGGTCGGTATGAACGACACACGAGTTGCGAGCAACCTGCCAGCGATCGGGGGCCTGGTCCTCCTGGGCGGTCTGGCCCTTTCCTTGGCCCTCTATTTCAGGCCCCTGCCTGCATTCACCAATCCAGCAGATCTGGACTCGGGCGCGAGCGTCACCGTTGCCAACACAAGGGATGGGATCTCTTTCAAGCCATCGAGCCCCCGCGGTGCGGGCCTTGTCTTTTACCCTGGTGCGAGGGTCCCCCCCGAAGCCTATGCCTGGTTGGGCCATTTCCTCGCGCTCCAGGGCCATGCAGTGTATATTGCAAGGTTTCCGCTCAACTTTGCCATCTTCGCGTCGGACCGGGCCTTGTCAGCCTTCACGGCCCTTCCCGAGGTTGCGGTCTGGGCCATCGGAGGACACTCCCTCGGCGGCGCCATGGCAGCTTCCTGGCTCCATGGCTGGACAGGACCCGTGCGCGGGCTTGTGCTCCTTGCCAGCTGGCCGCCAGATTCCTCGAGTTTTGCGGATTTACCGTTCCGCGTGCTGTCGATCTCCGCTTCCGGGGATGGGCTCGCTACACCGGCCAAGATGGCATCGACATCAGGGTTGCTTCCTCCGGGGGCTGTCCGGCTGCTCATCGAGGGAGGCAACCACGCAGGATTCGGAACCTATGGAATCCAGAAGGGGGATGGTGTCGCTACCATTTCCGCCGAGCGCCAAAGGAAGGAGACGGCCGAAGCTGTTTCCTCGTTCCTTGATGCACTCACAAAGTGAGTTCCACGCAGCCGTGCCGATCCCCGCCTTCGGGAGGGGCACGCCCCCGGTGTACCCTTGTCTACTCTGGAAACTCCAGCAGCATCCTGGTTCCATTGCTTCGTTCTATCCGTATTATGCCTATCAATTGCCTGGACAGCCCATGGATGAGCTGGAGTCCAAAGCCTGTAGAGTTCTCGAACGAAACGGATTCAGGGATGCCATTGCCATTGTCGGCAACAGAAATGGCAACATGACCATCGGCGCTTGGTGCTGATACAACAAACAGTCCACTTTTTCTTTCAACAAATGCATGCTTCATGATATTGGTGAGGATATCGACGCGTCTATTGTATGCGCGACCAGGGTCGCGCTGTTACTCGGTTGGGAATAGGATCATTATATCGACGCGTCTATTGTATGCGCGACCAGGGTCGCGCTGTTACTCGGTTGGGA
>JBMOIK010000119.1:0-10258 GCA_049317365.1 Rectinemataceae bacterium
AGCGACATGGCCCGTCTCCCCCGCAGGGGTCCCTGGATCATCGCGATGAACCACGTGAACTTCCTGGATGGACCCCTCCTCCTCGTAAAGCTCTACCCGCGCAGGGTCATTGTCCTCGCCAAAAAGGAAACCTGGAAAAACCCCATCGTTGGCTTCATTGCCTCGTCGGTCGGGTCCATCCCCCTTGACCGGAGCGGCGATCCCGCTGCCCTCCGCAGGGTGGCGACAGCCCTCGAGGAGGGTGCCTTCCTCTACATCAACCCCGAGGGAACACGGAACCGTTCGGGAGTGCTCGGGAAGGGAAAAGCCGGGGTGGTGAGCATCGCCCTGGCCACGGGTGCGCCGGTCGTGCCCATCGGCTTTTCGGGCCTCGATTCCTTTGGCCCCTCGATACGCCGCCTCCGCCGCGCCAGGGTCAAGCTCAACGTCGGCGAGCCCTTCCGCATCCTAGCCCTGCCCGAGACCAGTGTCCGGGAGGCACGGAGCGAGGCTGTCGACGAAATCATGTACCGCATAGCCGCCCTCCTGCCCCTGGACAGGCGCGGTCAGTGGTCGATGCCCCCATCGGCCTTCATGCGCACCGAGACCATTGCCTTCCCCGAGGCGATTGCTGGTGATGTTCGCGTTTAAGGTTCTCGATGACGTTCTGCCGATAGCCATATCCCGCTCATATTCCCGAGGCGCTGCGACCAGGAGCTGCCCGGATTGTGAATGTGCTTCCTTTTTTCTGCTCTGCTGTTCCCATGGCGCGCTACTTCAACACTACCGGGCCCTGCGACCCGGAGTTGCACTACATGCTCCCTCCTGAGGAACGGCTTGTCGGCGCCGAGCTCGGGCGCTACATCGAGTCCCGCCTGTATTGGGTCCTCCATGCTCCCCGACAGACAGGCAAGACCACCTTCCTCCAGACCTGGATGCGGACGATCAATTCCTCGGGCCAGGCTATTTCGTGCTACGTGAGTCTCGAAGCCTGCCAGGGCGTTTCTGAAGCGGAGCGGGCTATCCCTGCGATCTGTGATGCCATCCGCTCGTACTCGGAAACCTTTCTTGATGCAAGCCTGGTTCCTCCCGCGCCTGACCCCGCAGTCGTACCGCTATGATGCTCGACCAGATCATTTCCAGGGAGGATCTTGCCACGCTGGTGGGCCAGCACAACAGGGAGACTGGTCAGGCCTTCGAGGAGCCTGCCCTGGCACGGGTCTGGGAACTGACCCGCGGCCAGCCCTGGCTCACGAACTCGCTTCTCCAGAAATGCGTGTGGCAGCTCTGTCCCAAGGGCGAAACCGTCACAATTGCCCATATCGAGGAGGCCAAGGAGCTCCTCATCCAGGCGCGGGCCGTCCACCTCGACAGCCTCTCCGAGCGCCTCCGCGACCCTACCGCGAGTACGCCGCCGGTCGCGGGCGGGTGGACCTGGCCCTCTTGTTCGGCGGCCACTGGTCCGTCATCGAGGTCAAGCTGGTAAGCCGCCAGGGCCGTGCGCGCACACTGGAGGAGGGCTTTGAGCGCTGGGACCTCGTGAGCTTGCCGGCCCCCTCGATCGTGCGCACCGCAAAGATTGCTACAATTGAAACGAAGGAGACCGAGCCGATCGGCAGGCTCCCTCTTGGCCTGCGCGGCGAGATCGAGGCGATCCTGCAGAGTCGGTTCGGGGCTGAGTGCTCGCCTACCCTCAGATCGCATCAGGTGGCGGACGGAATGAACTTCCTCGTCTGCAAATTCGGTATATGCTTATAATGCCTATCATTTGCGGTCAACAGGACTTCGGAGCTCCAGATGCAGGTGGCGGCGATAAGGGCATCAGCCAACTCCATGGACTTGCTCAGGAAATATTCTTCCACATACATCATCGCCCTTTGGGAAATATCCTGGTTTATCTGGATGATTCGGACATTCCATTTTGACAATTGCCGGAGTAATATCCGTAGCTCGGACTTGTCCCGCATTCCCTGCACTACCTCCATGTAGGTGATCGAGGAAATCGAGAAGGGTGCATTGTCATGCAAGGTCTTCCTTGCCTTCGGATCACCCCGTAGGTCCCAGATGATGACATCACTGTCGATTACCACAGTGATCTCCTTTTCCTTCTTTCCCTGACATACTCTTCCACGGATTGTCCGTCATCCTTGTCTGTCCATAATCCAAACAACTCATCATCGTCGCCATTCTCGATGCCTGCGATGCTATTTGTCTTGTACGGGATGAGCCTGGCCATTTTCTTGCCGCGGATGGTTATGACGATATCGATGCCCTTGGCCGCCTGTTCTATGATCTGTCCGGGTTTTCCACGCAGTTCCTTGGCCGTTATCTCCATGCTTTCCTCCCTCAAGTGTACACTTAAAGTATACACCTGTGCAAAACCAGTCAAGGGCAACCTTGGCATGAAGTTCGGCTCGCTGGTCCTTTATCGAGGGGGCCCTTCGCGACAAGCTTGCCGCAGCGGAGGTCGCCGAGTCGGCCTCACACTATCGGCCCCTGCGCAGTTTCAAGGGCGAGGGCCTTCTGCCCGGCGTCGATCTCATGGATTCCGGGGCCCTGTCTGACAGGATGGATGAAATCCATTGAGGCTCTTCGACGTGAACATCCTCCTGGGCGCCTTCCGCGAGGACAGCCCCGGCCACCCGGTTTTCCGGCAACTCCTTGAAGAAGCGGTCAACGGAGCCTCGCCCTTCGGTCTTTCACGGAGCATCCTATCTGGCTTTATCCGCGTCGCAACCCACCCGCGCATTTTTTCGCCAGCGACTCCGCTTCTGGAAGCTCTGGCCTTTTGCGATGACCTCATCGACCGCGCCGGTTTCCGCTGGATCGAACCTGGCTCCGGTCACTGGGGCATTTTCGGCCGCCTCTGCCGCGAGACCAACGCCAGCGGGAACCTCGTACCCGACGCCTGGTTCGCAGCCCTGGCCATCGAGTCGGGCTCCATCTGGGTGAGCGGGGACCGCGATTACGGACTGTTCAAGGGACTCGAGCGGATCTTCGTTACTGCGGGCTAGGAAGGCAAGCGCAGACTAGGTATACCGCATTGCATAGCACACCCGGCGATTTACTAATGGAGCACCGCGGCTTCAGGCCTATGAGTGAAGGGGGCCCGCAGGCGCTCCAGCTGCCACCTGGCCCACTGCCGCCCCACCAGGACCCGCCACCGCCGCAGGCGCCTCAAGCAGGATGCGCAGCACCGGGAGTCCGAAGCCCGCTTCCAGGAAGGCGCTCCTTATGTCCTGCATGATGGAGTTGCGCAATTCGAGGAAGTCCGACTGCAGGAACCAGAGCCCGAAGAGGATTTCGACACCCTTCTCGGAGAAGCTGTCCACCAGGACGAGGGTCTCGGGGTTGTCGAGTACCAGGAGGTTGCGAGCGGCCACTGCCCGGAGCGTCCCCACGGCGCGGCCAAGGTCGTCCACATAGGAGATCGTCAGCTTTATGTCCATCCGGCGGATCGGGTAATGGGTCACGTTGACGACGTTGGACTTGATGAGGGTCTCGTTCGGCACGCGCACGTAGCGGTTGTCGAAGGTCTGGAGCTTGATGGACAAAAGGTCGATCGCCACCACCGTGCCGGTGGTATCCCCGGCCTGGATCACGTCCCCGAGCGTGAAGGACTTCTCCCAGACGATGAAGAGCCCCGAGATGATGTTCGACACCGAGGTCTGGGCCGCGAAGCCTATCGCTATTCCCGCTATGCCCGCTGCGCCCAGGAGGGCGGAGAGGTTGATGCCGAGCCTTTCGAAGACCAGGAGCACGACGACGGTGACGGAGGTGTAGCGGATGCCCTTCCTGACGAGCATGAGGGTCTGGCCGGTAACCCGCTTGCCGATGAGGCGCCTCGTCGTGAACTGGAGGAGCTGGAAGGCAAAGAGCACAATTATGATGATGACCGCGAGGTTGACGAGGGAGTCCAGGTTCTTTGCGTTCAGGTACCGGGACAGGTCGATGGAAAGCTCAGGCAGGGTCATGGTTCTCCTTCCCTATCGTGCCGCGGTCCGGAGGAGGAGGACGAGCACTCCCGCCAGGAGGACGAGGGCCGCCAGCCAGGTCCAGATGGGCAGTGATCCCTTGTACTCGATCGAAGGCCTGGGCGGCTCCAGCTCCGTCTGCTTGTATGCAAAGCCGCAGCCGGGACAACCGGCGGCAAAATCATCGGCGAGGCCGGAGTAGCCGCACTTGGGACACTTGACCGAGGAAAAAAACCTTCCGCAATGGGGACAGATCCTGGCATTGCCCCGAACCTCCGAACCGCAGTGCTCACAGAAATACCGGGGCGTCTTCACGGTCGGGAGCTTGGCTCAGACAGCTTCCGCGGCCTTGGCGCCCGGGACCGGGGCAGCAGCCGGGGTCGGGGCCGAGGAACCGCCCGCTGCGGCCGCCTCGCCCTTTTGCGGGCTGGCAGGGGCAGGATCGCCATCCTTCTTGGCCGACAACTCTGTCTTCTCGCCGGCCCTGGGCTTTCGCGAATCGTTCGCGTAGAAGCCCGTGCCCTTGAAGATGATGCCCGTCCCGCCATTGATGATGCGGCGCACGCTGCATCCGCAACTGGGGCACCCCGACAAAGGATCGTCGGACATGGCCTGGAAGGCCTCGAAGGTATGGGCACAGGCCCTGCATTCGTATTCGTAGGTCGGCATGAAGCACCTCTGTCGCTGTCGATGTGTAGCTGCACTATATCGGCGATCGGGCCCAAGGTAAAGCGGTGTGCCCCTCTAACCCTTCAGGAAGGCCGTCCCGAGCCCCGCCCGCGAGAGTTTCGGGGCGATGACCGCCCTGCAATAGCCCGCTCCCGGGTGATTGTCGTAATAATTGCGATGATACTCCTCGGCCGGCCAGAACCGGGGTGCCGGAAGGATCTCCGTGACGATGGGATCTTCGTGCGAAGTCGCCCTTGCCTTCCTCGCGGCCAGGGCGGCGGAGCGCTGGGCATCGTCGGCATAGAAGATCACCGAGCGGTACTGGCTCCCGACGTCCGCGCCCTGGCGGTCCTGGGTCGTCGGATCGTGGATCCTGAAGAAGAGGTCGAGGAGGCCCCCGTAACTGGCCACTGCCGGGTCGAAATCGACCGCCACGACCTCGGCATGCCCGGTGAGGCCGGAGCAGACCTGTTCATAACTAGGATTATCCTGGTCCCCGCCCGCGTAGCCGCTGGTCACCCTCGAAACCCCCGGCAGGCGCAGGAAGGCCGCCTCGAGGCACCAGAAGCAGCCCCCGCCGAGGATCGCGCGCGCGGTCGCGCCTTTTTCCACCATGTTCACCCCTCTCCCGGCCGCCTGCGCAGCAGCGTGCGTCCGGAGGAACCGAAGATACTGAAAATGGAGGCGGGAGGCACGAAAGGTCTTTTGACCCGGCGCGCCCTTCCGTGCTACAAGGGCCGCGATGTATGTCCTGTGGTCGGTGCTCTCGGCCCTCCTCTATGGTGCGGCCGATTTCGCGGGTGGCCTTGCCACCCGACGGTCGAACGTCGAATCGGTCATCATCCTCTCCCAGATCGCGGGAGCCTGCCTTGCCCTCATCTTCATCGTCGCGGGCGGGACGCCTCTTCCCAGTCCCGGCACCATGGCCTGGAGCCTCGCCGCGGGAGCCTCTGGACTAGTGGGCCTGGTTTCCCTCTACAGGGGCCTGGCACGGGGCGTGGTAGCGATCGTATCGCCGGTGTCAGCCCTCGTGGCGGCCCTCCTCCCGGCCCTCTTCGGCATCGCGACAGGGGAACGCCCCTCGGCGCTCGCGATGGCAGGCGCCCTCCTGTGCATACCTGCGATCCTCCTCCTTTCCTGGCAGCCCGGAGCTGACTCCGACAAGAGGCGAAGCCGACTCTCCATCATCGACGGACTCGTGGCAGGCGCGGGCTTTGGATGCTTCTTCATCGCCCTCTCGCGGACGGGGCACGACGATGGACTCTGGCCCGTGGCCTTCGCCCGCCTCGCCTCCCTCTTCCTCATGATCGCCATCGCCCTCATCGGCCGCCGAGGGGTCAGACCCCAAAAAGGAAGCCGTCGCCTTGCCATCGTTGCCGGTTTCGCCGACATGGGGGCAAACATCCTCTTCCTGCTGGCAACCCGCAGCGGACTCCTTTCCATAGTCTCGGTCATCTCCTCTCTCTTCCCTGCGCCGACAGTCCTCCTGGCGCGTATTTTCCAGAAAGAGCGGATCCCCCCCCAGAGGGCTCTCGGGCTGGCCCTGGCCTTGGCGGGAATAGCCCTCATCGGCATAAAAGGGCAGTGAAACCCGACAGTACCCGGTCGCGACATTGACCCCTGCGGCCAGCTGACCTATTGTGGGCGGATGTCAGGCGTTCTAGTCCTCTGCGTTGATGATGATGCGATCATCACGGCCACTCTCCGTCAGGAGCTGAAGCGCTCCGTCCAGGACGCGGTCATCGAGACGGCGCCTTCCGGCGATGCGGCCCTCGCCCTCCTCGAGGAGATAAAGGAGGACAATCTTGAGCTCGCCCTCCTCATCACCGACGAGCGCATGCCAGGGATGCGCGGTCACGAGCTCCTCAAGCGCGTCCGCGCGAAGTATCCCGGAGCCTATGGAATCCTGTTGACCGGCTTCGCGGACCTCGATGCCATCGGCATAGCAGTCAACGACGCGGGGCTGTTCTGCTTCATGCAAAAGCCCTGGAACCGCAGCGACCTCGCCCTGGCCACCCGGAGGGCCCTCGACCTCTTCAGGAAGGACAAGGAGGTCCTCGAACTCCGCGCGCAGGTTGAGCAGATCAACCTCGCCTTTGTAGCCCTCCTCGAGAACCCCCAGATCGACAAGGATCCCGACACCGTCGACCACGTGCGGCGCGTGGCCGTCCATGCGGCCCTCCTGGCGCGTCGGACCGGCCTCGACGACTCGACCACGCACAAGATCCTCAACTACACCCCGCTCCACGACATCGGAAAGTACGGCATACCACAGAATATCCTCGGAAAGCCGGGGAGGCTCGAAGCCGCCGAGTTCGAGATCATCAAGCAGCACGTGGGCAAGGGCGCGCACATGCTCCACACGGTCGACATCGATCCTGTGGCGCGCAACATCATCCTCTACCACCACGAGAAGTGGGACGGCGCCGGCTATCTTGCGGGCCTGTCCGGCGAAGCCATACCCAGGGAGGCGCGCATCGTCGCCCTCGCCGACGTGCTCGACGCCATGGTCTCGGTGCGGCCCTACAAGCCCGCGCGCCCCTTCGACGAGGCCGCCGCGCACATCATCGGTGCTTCAGGAAGCCATTTCGACCCCGAAGTCGTCGAGGCCTTCAGGGCCGATCTCCAGACCCACAGGGAAGTGGCCGAGGGGAGCATTCCGCCTGACCTCGATTTCATCAGGCGCAGGTAGCTGAGCGAAAGACTGCCTCCTGGTCACCCAGTCGCATTTCCCGCAAGTTCCCTGATCCGCACCCAGGGGTAAATCCCTGTGTTGTGTCCATCGCTCCAGGAGATTCGGAGGGCGTAGTTGCCCAGGGGCTCAAGCTCGAGGGCGGAAATGTCGGCCGGGATGTCCCCGTCACGGAGGAGCCGCTTGCCGGAAAGCTCGTCCACACAGCTGGCACAGTGGCAGGAGGCGCGCAGGTCGCGGTGGCGCACAAAACCCTTCGTGCCGTCCTGCCATGCGACGGAAAGCCCCTCGGGCCCGTTCACGAGGGTCGGAAGCTCCGAACCCTCGATGCTGAGCCTTCCCTGCGCCCGGATCATGTTGTCCACGAGCTCCACAATCACGGGAGTGGCCGCTACCCTGTCGAAGCCCGCAGTGATGTCCTTCATGATGGGGATCTGCACCAGGGTCTGCAGCCCGTATTTCTCGGTAAGGCTCGAGGACCCTTCGCCGCCCGTGGAATGGCCGTCGCCGCCGGCAGCGGGCCCCCCGCCGAAGATCCAGTGTTTCCTGTCACAATTGTCACAGACGAAATAGGCCATGTTCTCCACGATGCCAAGCATTGGTACTTTTACCTTCTCGAACATCTCGATGCCGCGTTCGACGTCCACGAGGGACAGGGCCTGCCTCGTCGTGACGATGACCGCCCCGGACACACGCACCGTCTGCGTGATCGTGAGCTGCACGTCGCCGGTGCCCGGAGGCATGTCGATGATGAGGTAGTCGAGCTCGCCCCAGCGGACCTGCCCGAGGAGCTGCTGGATGTACTGCGCCACCAGGGGACCGCGGAGGATCGCGGCTCCCTCGGGGAGGAGGAAGCCGAAGGACATGAGCTTCAGGCCGTTGGATTCCAGGGGGACGATGAGGCCCTCCTCGTCCTGGTGGACATCGGGACGGTGGATGCCGAAGAGGGTCGGCACCGAGGGCCCGAAGATGTCGGCGTCCAGGAGCCCGGTCGAAAGGCCACGCCGGGCCAGTTCCCGCGCGATGTTGGCGGCGACCGTCGACTTGCCGACCCCTCCCTTGGCAGAGGCAACCGCGATGATGGTCTTCACCCTCGTGAGCCCCGGCAGCTGGGCCTGCCCCGCATGCGAAGACTTCCTCACGCGGGAGGTCATGTTCACGTTGACGCTCCCGACGCCGGGGATGGCCCGCACAAGCGCCTCGGCCTGCCTCTGGAACTCCACCTTGACCGGGCAGGCCGGGGTCGTGAGCTCGATGTCGAAGGCCACAAAGTCGCCATTGATCGTGATGTTCTTGACGAAGCCGAGGCTGACGATATCCTTCCCGAAATCGGGATCTATGACGGCCTTCAGGGCCTCGAGGACCTGCTGCTCGCCAAAGTGCTGCGTTGGCATGGGAATGCTCCTTTCGAATACGGACTGAAGGTAGCTAAAAAAGAGGGTGGAGGTCAGCACAGCTGTTACGGTTACAGAATCCTCCGATCGTTAAGAGGATGTAAACCCTGCGTAAAATGCCCTTCCCAGAGGAAACCTTTATCCCTCCAGTTCCTTATACTCGTGAACTCAAGCCCCAGGGAGGTTTCCACGTGAAGATAATTCCAGCCTTTGTTCTCGCGGCCCTCATCCCCTTCGCCATAGGTGCCCAAATGATGCCCGGCCGCCCGGGAGACCGGTCTGCAGAGAGACCCGGAGCCTGGCCGGCTGACAGATCAGCCTTTATCCTCCAGCAGCTGGCCCTGACCGACGCCCAGATCAGCCAGGTTCAGTCCATCATCCAGACTGCGGAAAAAACCATCAGGGATGACCGCATCCAGGTCCGGCTGATAAAGGCGCAGATCGATGCAGCCATATTGCCCTCGACCGCAAAGCCCGACATGGCCGCGATCGGCAAGCTCGTCGACCAGCAGAGCCAGCTGCGCGGAGACATGGAAAAGGCCCTCCTGTCTGCCAAGATCCAGCTCATCCAGATCATGGGGCGGGACAACTTCGAGAAATACTCGCGGGCCCTCCTGTCGCGCCTCGGGGCGGGAAAGACCCTGAAGGCCCACAAGTTTGCGGGCATGAGAGCCATGAACCACGGAAATATGATGGGAGCGCAGCCCTTCGGCATGCCCGGGAATCAGCCTCCACCGGCGGATGGGTCAAGGAAATAGGGATTGAGACAGTCCGGATTCCCACCTTGCATGGTGGGATCCGGTGGCAGAGAAGCCCTTCATCCCCCAACCCTACCCCAGCCCGCCTCTCCCGGTGTAGCTTCTTTCCATGATCCCCCAGCCCCCCGAACCTTCCATCGAGTCCCTCGGCGCTAGCCCGGGATCCCAGCTCCCGGCCCTCCTGGGCATGGACCTTGAGGGCCTGGCGATCGTAGCCAAGGCTGCCTGCCTGGCTCCCTTCGCGGCAAAACAGCTCGCGAAGTGGGTCTACGAAAAGCGCGTCTTCGATCCCGCCCTGATGACCGACCTTCCCAAGCGCAGCCGCGAACTCCTGGCGGGCCTCGTCGTCTCAGGCACAGCGGCCCCGCTCAAGGTCAGCGAGTCCTCGGACGGCACCAAAAAATACCTCTTCAAGACGGCCAGCGGCCACTTCATCGAAGCCGCATATATCCCGGACTCAGGCCGGGAGGGCCGCGCCGACCGGGCGACTCTTTGTGTCTCCTGTCAGGTGGGCTGCAAGATGGGATGCCTCTTCTGCTCCACCGGAAAGATGGGCTTCCATGGCCAGCTCTCGAAGACGGAAATACTCAACCAGATAGTATCGATTCCCGAGAGCGCCTCGCTTACCAACCTCGTGTTCATGGGCATGGGCGAGCCGATGGACAACCTCGACGAGGTCCTGGGCGCCCTGAAGGTCATCACCTCACCCTGGGGCTTCGCCATGAGCCCGCGCCGCGTCACCGTATCGACGGTCGGTGTCCTGCCGGGCCTCCGACGATTCCTAGTCGAGAG